>JAQWJG010000065.1 GCA_029248485.1 SAR86 cluster bacterium
TCTTTGATTATAGATTACCTTGAAAAGAAGCTGGGGCTCTCAAAGATTGCAAACTAGTATGATGGTGGAGCTAGGCGGGATCGAACCGCCGACCTCTTGCGTGCCACGCAAGCGCTCTCCCAGCTGAGCTATAGCCCCAAAAAAAATTTGATTATATATCACCATTATATGAAGCGATAATTATTTGTTATATTTGAGCAATGAAAAATAGACCCGTTCTTGTAGGCATAGGCTCTCTTCAACAAAAGGGTTCGTTTGAGCAACTCGATGAAGCTTTGATTTTAATGGAGCAAGCTACTCTAGAAGCAATTAATGATACCAACGCACCAGAAATTAAAAATTATATTGATGAAATACAAATTCCTAAAGGTTTTTGGGCTTATCGAGATCCTGGAAAATGGATTGCTGAAAAACATGGTTTTGCCCAGGCAGAAACAAGCGTAACAAAAATTGGAGTTCTGCAACAAAACCTTGTCAATTCTGCTTGCAAAAAAATTATTGATGGTGAAATTAGAGCAAGCTTGATTGTAGGGGGTGAAGCAAGATTTAAGATGATCCAAGCTCTCAAAGAGGGTCTGCCCTATGAGGAGATGGCGTTAACTGAAAATCCAGATAACTATGTCAAAGCAAAAGAGGATTTATATGTAGCCGAGGAACTCGATGCATTAGGAATGATGGCAGTTGGCTACTATGCAATTATTGAAAGTGCCATGCGCTATAAGAATCAATATAGCTTAGAGGAGCATGAAGAATTTCTTGGGAACTACTATGAAAGATTTTCTCAAATTGCATCAAAAAATCCTCATGCATGGAATCAAAAAATTTTTACGGCCGAGGAAATTAAAACTCCCTCAAATAAAAATCAAAGGATCGCCTATCCATATAACAAGCTCCACAACACCAGCTGGAATGTTAACCAAGCATCAGCATTAATCTTAACAAGCGATGAAATTGCAGATGAGTTAAAAATTCCATTTGGTAAAAGGGTTTATCCCCTAGTATCAAGTGAAACAAACCATATGATTGGAGTTATTCAAAGACCCGATCTTACAAGTCCAGTCGGATTAAAGCTTGCTACAAAATATTTATTAGAAACAGCCGCTAAAAATAATATAAAGCCTACTTTTTATGAACTATACAGCTGCTTTCCAGTTGCCGTTCAATTATTTGCAGAGGTCTTAAACATTCCAGAAAATATTGATAAAACAATTACTGGTGGGATGCCATTTGCTGGAGGCCCCTTAAATAATTATATGTTACATGCCACCGCTCAAATGCTAATGAGAATCAGAGAGAACAGCTCTGAGGTGGGTTTAATCACTGGCGTCTCAGGTATGATGACAAAACAAGCTTTAGCAATATGGGGTAAAAATCCAGCAATGGATTTTGAATCTAAAGATGTAACCAAGGAGGCTGAAGAGTTAGAGCTTCCTGTTCCCATGTCCACAATGTCTAGTGGCGAAGGGAAAGTAATTGGATGCACAGTTCTCTATGAAAAAAACGCACCATCAAAAGCAGTTTTTTATGCCGAAGATTCACAAGGCCATAGATTAGTATTAACATCGACTGTAAGTGAAATAATTAAACAAGTAGAGGAAGAAGAATGTGTCGGACAAAAAATAAACTATTCAAACAATCATTTTGTATCATTGGGTTAATTGCTTCGCTTGCGATTGAAGCAGATTCAAACCTGAACCAAAGCATTAATAAACACCAAGAAACATTTGAAAATGCTGCTATGCAGATCTGGAATTGGGCAGAAGTTGGTTATCAAGAATACAAAAGCTCTGAGCTATTAAAAGCGGAGCTGGCTGCCAATGGCTTTATTATTCAGTCGGGGGTTGCAGATATTCCAACTGCCTTTATTGCAGAATTCTCCAATGGGGGGCCTGTGATTGGAATTTTGGGTGAATATGATGCTTTGCCAGGACTAATGCAAACAGCATCCCCTTTCAAGGAACCAAGAGATGATGTGATAGCTGGTCATGCATGTGGGCACCATCTGTTTGGTGCTGCATCTGCCTGGGCTGCAGTAACAATTAAAGAGTGGCTAGTAAAAACTGGTACCAAAGGAACTATTAGATTTTATGGAACTCCGGCTGAAGAAGGGGGCTCAGGAAAAGTCTATATGGTGAGAGCTGGATTGTTTGATGATGTAGATGCCGTATTGCACTGGCATCCAAGCAGCTCTAATGCTGCAAATGCTGAATCATCAAATGCAAATAAGTCAGCAAAATTTAGATTTTCTGGAATTTCAGCTCATGCTGCTGGCTCACCCCATAAAGGCAGATCTGCCTTGGATGGAGTCGAAGCTATGAACATGATGGTAAATATGATGAGGGAGCACATCCCTCAAGAATCTCGAATTCATTACGTTATTACCAAAGGCGGCTTGGCTCCAAATGTAATCCCAGATGTAGCAGAAGTTTATTATTATGTTAGGCACCCTAGGAGAGAAAAAGTAAATGAAATTTTTAATTGGGTGGTTAAAACTTCTGAGGGAGCAGCCATGGGAACTGAAACAACAGTTACCCACGAGGTGATGCACGGCAATTACTCTAAGCTTCCCAATCAAACACTTCAAAAAATCATGCATAAAAATCTTGTTTCACGTGGAGGAATTAAGTACTCAAAAAAAGAAAATGAATACGCAAAAGAAATATATGAAACAATGATTTCTCCAGGTAATGCCATCGGTGACCAGGAAAAAATTAGACCCTATGCAACAAGTCATACCTACGGCTCTACAGATGTAGGAGATGTTAGCTGGGTTGTACCACAGGCCGGTTTGAGAACTGCTACATGGGTTCCAGGTACTGCAGGTCACTCCTGGCAAGGAGTTGCTGCTGGTGGAACAAGCATTGGTTTAAAAGGGACAAAGTTAGCAGCTCAAGTCTTAGCTGATACAGCTCAAGACATATTCAAGGACCCTAAAATTCTTGATTTAGCAAAAAAAGAGTATCAAGAAAAAGTTGGCGATAGCTTTGAGTACTATCCTTTATTGGGTGAAAGAAGCCCCCCTTTAGATTATAGAAATTAATCTTTGAAGAATTCTTAGATTTCACTTGAAGCATCAGATAGGAAGGATATAAATGACTTAGCACTCACAGATAATGGCTTTTCTTTATTGCTAATCATACATATTTTATATCCTATTTTAGGCTCAATCTCGTGAATAGAAATGTCTTCTCCATAGACCGCTGCGCTAAAACTATCAATGATTGAATATGCTGCGCCCTGCTCAACCATAGCTTTGGCAACTTGAATCGTTTCAGTTTCAGCCACCCAATTCACATTTATATTTTTCTGCTTTAAAAGCTCGTCAAGATTATTTTGAGATGCATTTGTTTTTAGATTTTTGATTTTAATAAAAGGTTCTTTCTTGATTTCTGATAATTTGAAAGTTTTATTCTTGGGTGCCTTATTTTTAGCTGCAATAAGAACCAATGATCCTGAATGTAAAGTTACTTTATCAAAAAGATCTGAGTCACTGGGATTAAAGCAAATCACCATATCAAAAGTTAACTCTTTTAATTGCTCTTCAAGCTCTAAAGTTTGTAAATTTACAATATTAAATTTAACTTGGGGATGTTTCGTTAAATATTTATTGAGCAGGCTTGGCAACAACCCAAGACCAAGCGAGGGCGTGCAGCCAATATTGACTGTTGATTTTGGATCTGTAACTAAGTTTTCTGCGATATTATTAAATTTTGAGATTTGCTGATTAACCTCAGCTGCATGCTTAAAAAGAATGTCCGCCTCGGGAGTTGGTGAAAGGCGTCGAGCATGCCTAACAAATAATTTTAACTTTAATTTGTGCTCGGCATATGCCAATGTCTTACTAACAAGAGGTTGTGAGACATTTAAAACCTTGGCTGCACGAGTCAAAGAGCCCTCATTATAAACATGGTAGAAGACTTCTATGTGCCGAGAGCTAATCATGATTTTTTATATATATTCATAGTTATTTATATATAACTAATTGTTATACATTACCCGACAAATTTACGCAATTAAATTGATGCTATATCAAACAATAATTACCCCAACTGTTAATATGTAAAAGAGTTCATTATTTATTTTGGGGGAATTATGAAACTTAATTATATCAAATACGCTTTTGGCCTATTAGTCCTTCCACTTTCCTTTGTTGCTTTTGCACAAGAAGATTCGACAAAGCTTAGTGACGTTGAAGAAGTGGTGGTCGTTGGTTCGCAAATTAAAGGCGCAAAAATAACAGGGGCTTTACCTGTTTCGGTTTTTTCTGGCAAAGACATAGAAGCTTTGGGTGTAGATGGCGGTGATGAGCTGCTTGAAAATATAGCTGAACAAGGCCTGAACTATTTTAATGAAGCTGAAGATGCATCTGGTGGTGTGAATGCATCGCGTGGTGATGTTGGTGCTTATAACTTAAGAAATATGGGTGTTGGTAATACGCTTACCCTTCTCAATGGAAGAAGGCTTGTAAATAATGGGACCTATCAAACAGAATTAATTGGTGGTGACTTTGTGCCTACAGTCTCAGTTAACTCCAACCTTATTCCAACCTATGGAATGGAAAGATTAGAAATCTTGCGAGATGGTGCATCAGCTATTTATGGTGCGGATGCTGTAGCAGGTGTTGTGAACAACGTACTGCAAAAGGATTATGAAGGCTTAATGGTAAGAGCCAAGGTATCTGCTTATGACCACTTTGAAACTGAAGACAATACCTTTAATGTTAAATGGGGCTCTTTCTTTAATGATGGTGCAACCAATGTGAGCGTATTTTTTGACCACTATGATAGAGGCAATATAAATGCTCAAGAAGATCCTAGATGGGGTGCTGGTGATCACAGACCTTTTGTTGCTGATGACTCTCCATGGAAAACTAGTACTTCTTTTAGAAATTTAAGCTCAAATTCAATATATGGACAATTTGATATGGTCAGCTCAAGGGAGCATGCAGGCGAGAGCTATAACCATGTTTGGACAGACTCCAATGGCGAGTTTGAAGTTTTCCCACTTGGAGACTCTAAATGTACTAATAGAGGCCATCCTCTTTTTGATACTGGTTTTGGCACTTGTATCGCTCAAGACGGTAATGGAGCTTTAAGAAGTAATTTCTGGGGCCCTACGGATGTAAGATCAGAGCTTGTAAGAAATAATATGGTGATATTTATCAATCATGATATGGGAAATGGCATGGAGTCATTTACTGAGATAGGAGCCTATAGTTCTGATAGTGATAGAACTGCTCATGCCTCATATGCGTTCACATCTTCTAAACATAGAGTCGGACCAGATAACTACTATCTAAACCAACTGAAAGTAAATGTTGATGGAGTCCCAACTGCAATTTTTGCTGGTAAAAATCTTTACATTGATAATTATCGTTATGAAGAAAGACAAAGACTTATCAATGTAAAAAAAGAAACTTACAGATTTCTGCAAGGATTTAGAGGTTCTGCCGGAGATTGGGATTGGGAGACAGCCTATGTAAGCTCAATTGCTAGACATAGAGACGTAACTAGAAACAGATTATCCAATAATCTCTTAAAAGCTGCGCTATATGACTCAACCCCTGCTGCATATAATCCTTTTAGTGCTGGAGTAAACTCGAATATTGAAAGAGCTTTGATTGACGTATATAGAAAGAACGAAAGCACTCTAGATATGTTTGATTTTAAAATGTCAAATCCATCCTTTATGGCTCTTCCTGCTGGAGATGTTGGTCTATTACTTGGGTTTGAATATCGTGAAGAGGAAGTCATTGATGATAGAGACCCTAGATTAGATGGAACAATAACTTACACTGATTATGAAGGAGATACTTATCCATTAGTTTCCGATGTGGTTAATTCCTCTCCTACGCCTGATGTATCAGGCTCAAGAGATGTTTCCTCATTATTTGCTGAGTTACAGATTCCTCTTACGGAATCAATTAACGCTCAAGTAGCTGTAAGAAATGAGGACTTTTCAGACTTTGGTGATACCACTGTTGGAAAACTTGCTATTGGGTGGGAGGTCGCTCCGTGGATGACATTAAGAGGCTCATTCTCTACTGCATTCAGAGCTCCAAATATAATTCAAATTAATGAAAAAATTGTAGCAAGATCTGGAACCAGATATGACCGTGCTGCTTTTAGAGTAAATGAAGTTCAAAGTGTGGAGAATGTTATTGACTATGACTCACGCTACACAATTCAAAGGGTTGCGACTGGGGCCGAGGGGCTCGAAGCAGAGGAATCAGACAATACATCATTTGGTGTTGTATTGACTCCAATGGATGGGTTAATTCTAACTGTTGATGCATGGACCATTGAGAAAGATAAGACTATTGGTTTGTTTGGTAGAGAAAACCAAACAGTAAATGATATGTTGTTACGTTTTACAAATGGTACAAATAATTGTGATACCTTTGCAGGAGACCCGCTTGTTGTTAGAGAAGCTCCTGATGAAGGTGATGCTGCTGGCTTTGCCGCTGCAGGTGTTTGCCCGTTTGGAGATATTAAGTATGTGACAAATAACTATACCAATATGGCTCTTAGAACTATTGAAGGAATGGATATAGGTATCTACTATGATATTCAAACTGATTATGGTGATTTCGATCTTAGATACATTGGAACTTTCCTTGATAAATTTGAGCAAAAAGCAAGTGGTGAGTTTGCTGCATTACAAGCTAAAAAAGATAGCGGCGAAATTCCAGAATCGATTCCTTTAAAAGGTTTTGGAGACTTGCTAGAAAAAGATGGTATCTATGATAACAAGCACACTATTAGAGTGTCCTGGGATAAAGGTCCCTGGGGTGCAAGCTTAACTGGACTTAAAAAAGGTTCATTTGTTCAAACTTCGCTAGGATTAAAAAATGGGGTTCCATATTTAGTTCCAGAAATGACAACTATGGATGCAACTATTTCATACAACTTTGATCTTGGTGATCACAAAGCAAGACTTAGATTTGCTGTGAAAAACCTAGAAGACGAAAGAGCGCCTACAGCTGATAGATACTATGGATACTATGCAGATGCTCATTCTGACTGGGGTCGAAATTATTACTTAGATTTAAGGGTTACATTCTAATATTTAAGCTAAACTTAAAGGGAGCTGTAGCTCCCTTTTTTTATGAAGATTAATGCATAAATTTATTTTTACTTTTTTAATTACTTCTATTGCATGGAATGCAAGTGCTGAGTCTCTTGAATATAAATTTAAAGATTGGTCTGGCTCCTTTTTGCCTACCTATGTAGCCAAGCCTAATAAAATCAATGCAGAAACTCGATTGGTAGTGGTTATGCATGGACGAAAAAGAAATGCCGAGGAATACAGAGATCAATGGGTTGAAGCATCTCAGGAACTAAACCTTTTAGTGATTGTGCCTGAATTCAGTGAAAAGAACTTTCCAGAAGTATGGGGTTTTAATTATGGAAATATTAAAACTAAAAACCAAGAGCCCATTCAGCAAGATTTGCATGCCTTTATGGCTATTGAGCCTCTTGCCAATCATGCATTAAAGAAATTTAAAATTAAATCAAAGAATTGGGGTATATATGGTCACGGTGCTGGAGCACATTTTGTGCATCGATTTGTGCTTCATCATCCAGAGGCATCATACACCTTAGCAATTGCAGCGAATTTAGGTTGGTATCTGTCAATGACAGATCAAGAGTGGCCTTTTGGTTTAACTAATTCAAATATAGATAATGCAAAGCTAAAACAAGCTTTTAGTAAATATTTTTTATTAATGCTTGGGAGAGCAGATACCTCAACTAAACCTAATACACCTTATGTAGCAGATCATTGGGACATTATTAACTTACAGGGAGAGCATCGACTTGCCAGAGGAAGGAATTTCTTTAAGTCTGCAGTTGCCAAATCAAAAGAAGTTAATCAATTTTTTAAATGGGGAATGGTTGAGGTGCCAACGACAGAAGGTCACAGCAAAACAGAGCAAATGGTTCCCTATGCTGCTGAAATGTTTTATGCGAGGTTGAAATAGTGCAAGCTTATAAAAAAAGAGGATTTTGGATAGGTTTAGCAGCATTCTTTTTTATTATTTTGACACCTAATCCAGATTCTCTCTCACCAATAGGTTGGGCTGTAGCTGCAGTTACTCTCTTAATGGCAATTTGGTGGGCAACTGAGGCAGTTCCAGTGGCTGTGACTGCGCTGTTACCCTTAGCATTATTTCCAATGCTACATGTAACTGATTTCAAAACGGCTGCTCTGCCCTATGCAAATCCAAATATTTATTTATTCATGGGTGGATTTATTTTAGCTTTGGGTATCGAATCATCTGGATTACATAAACGATTAGCATTAAAAATGTTGATAGCTATTGGAAACAGTGGAGCAAAATTAGTTGGTGGCTTCATGGTTGTTTCTGCATCTATAAGCATGTGGGTCATGAACACTTCAACCACATTAATGTTACTTCCAATCGGTCTAGCTGTATGCGCAAGTGTTGCTGAAACTATTCCAAATTTTTCAGCCAAAGAAAAGAAGAACTTCGAAACATCGCTTTTGCTTGGTATTGCCTACGCCGCTTCAATTGGAGGAATGTCTACTTTGGTAGGAACAGCTCCTAATATTATATTTGTAGGTTTTATACAAGAAACCTATGGCATTGAAATTTCTTTTATAGATTGGATGAAATTGGGCGTGCCTCTAGCAATTTTAATGTTAGGCGCATCCTGGTATGCAATTACAAAAATAGTTTACCCCGTTGATTTTATAGCTAGCTTGGAAACAAAATTACAGCTTCAAAACATGCTTACTGATTTAGGTCCTTTAGGCAGAGACGAAAAAAAAGTTTTAATCATTTTTTCTTTAGCGGCTGGTGCATGGATGTTTAGAACATTGCTAGATAATTTTGTTCCTTTATCCGGCCTTACCGATGCTGGGATTGCTATATTTGCCGCATTGAGTTTTTTCTTCATCCCTTCTGAGAATGCTAAAACAGATTTACTTACTTGGGAGCAAGCTAACAAACTTCCATGGGGATTGCTTGTGTTATTTGGAGGCGGGTTATCTTTAGCAGCATCAATTGGCTCATCAGGTCTTGGAAGCTGGATTGGTCAAGGATTAACTATTTTAGGAAATGTTCCGCCCATTGTCCTCATATTAGCAGTTGCAACTTTGATAATATTTTTAACTGAAATCACCTCTAATGTTGCAACCACCTCAACATTTTTACCAGTAGTTGGGGCAGTTGCAGTTGCCCTTGGAATTGCGCCAGTAGCTCTAACTATTCCTGTTGTATTAGCAGCAAGTTGTGCATTTATGCTTCCCGTAGCAACACCGCCTAACGCGATTGTATTTGGTTCAGGAAAATTAACCATCCCGGATATGATGAGAGCAGGATTTGCGCTGAATATTATTGGGGTCCTGTTAGTTACAATATTTGCCTTCTATTTAGCACCATTGATATTTTAAAGTTTATGATACTAAGAGCTGTTTTCTTCTCACTCCTATTTGTTTCCTTAAATACTTGGGGGCAAGTTAGGTACATTGATTATCCCTCGCCCTTTCATCCCACTATTGGAAATTCAGGAATGGTTGTTTCTCAGAACCAAGCCTCTTCCGATATTGGAATAGAAATTTTAAATATGGGTGGTAACGCAATTGATGCAGCGGTAGCAGTTGGTTTTTCTTTGGCAATAACTCTTCCTAGGGCAGGCAATATAGGGGGTGGAGGCTTTATGCTTGTTTACTTGAGTGATGAGCAAAAAACAATAGCCGTAGATTTTAGGAGCTCTGCACCTCAAAATATTTCGGAAGATGACTTCCTCTTTTTAAAAGATAATTATGATCAAAGGAGATATGGCTACAAAGCATCCGGAGTTCCAGGAACTGTAGCTGGCTTACTGCAAACACATAAACGTTTTGGAAAGCTGTCTTTAAATAAAATATTGCAGCCTGTTATAAAGCAAGCTCAAAATGGAATACGAGTTAGCTATGATCTCAATCAAGCAATTGGCAGTGCCGATCAAATAAATCTTGATCAAGAATCTCAAAATATCTATTATCAAAAAGGTAGCCCAATTAAAGAGCATTTACTTATGAAGCGTCCTGATTTAGCTTGGACTTTTCGTGAAATCGCTAGAAATGGTGAAGATGCATTTTACAAAGGCTCTATTGCAAAAAAGATCCTCAAAGCTATGCAACAAAATGGTGGATATATTTCACGGAAAGATCTTGAGGATTACAAACCTAGATTTGCAGAACCCATCCAAACAACCTACAGAAATCATAAGGTCCTCGCTCACCCTCCTCCAGCTGGCGGAGCTGCTGTATTGCTTGAGGGATTAAATATTCTTGAGAATTTTAAAACTGATGAAATGGGTCCAAACTCGGCGAAATTTTTACATCTATTTGCCGAGGCATTGCAACGCGGGCATATGGACAGATCAAGATATATGGGTGATCCTCAGTTCTTTGATGTGCCAATTAAGAAAATAATTTCAAAGGAAAGAGGGAGCTCTCTAGCTAAAAAAATTGACCATGAAAAAGTTACGCCTCCCGAGAAATTAAACCCAGACACATTATTACAAGAAGGTGAAAATACCACTCATTATTCAATCATTGATAAAGATGGCAATGTTGTTTCCAACACCTACACCTTAGGCTATTCATTTGGTTCAGGAGTAACCATTCCTGGAACTGGAATTCTTCTAGACAATCAAATGAATAATTTTGCTTATCAGTATGGAAATCCTGAAGTCATAGATCGATCTGCAAGCGTAGGTAATAAATTTGAACCGGGTAAGAGACCCATGAGCACCATGACGCCAATTATAGTCTTTGATGAAAATAATGAGTTAAAACTCATCACAGGGTCTCCTGGAGGTGCTTTGATCCCTGCTACTGTATTGAGGGTTGTAACTGGGATAATCGACTTTAATTTAAACCTAGGTGAGGCAACGATGCTGCCAAGACTTCATAAAGATTGGCCCTACAAAAATTTGCGATTAGAGAAAGGCTTTAGCAATGATACTCTGAAGATTCTTGCAGACTATGGGCATGAATTGGAAAAGTCCAAAACCATGGGTTCAACACAAAGCATATTAATATCTTCAAAGGGCAAAGAAGGATTTGCAGACTTGAGGCGCCCTAATGCAGGGGTAGCAATTCAAATTGATTAAAGCCTTAGCCTTTATTCATAAAATGGATAGCCTATCTGATATAGATTTTAGAAATTATTATGAAAACAAACATGCTCCATTGGCTTCTTCTCTTCTTACGCTTGAAGGATATGAAAGAAACTATGTTAATTCAGAGCTGAATCCTTTGTACGCCTCGCTTGGTTCAATCAGCATTTTTCGATACCAATCAATGCAGTCTCTGGAAATTGTTAGCAAAGAGATGTCTTCAAGTGCTGGCGACACACTTAGAAATGATGAACAAAAATTTATGGATGTATCAAAAAATTATCATGTTCTCACTGAGTCAAATCAATTAACAAAAAATGAATTTAAAAAAAAAATCTTCTACCCTATTAGAAAGCATAAAGATTTACATTTATTAGATGCTTATGATGGTCTCGAACAAATTTCTGACAATCTTTTGGTCGAGCCAAATGAGATAATTGGCATTTCTGAATATGGGATCACGCAAGAAATTTCTCTAGAAATCTTAGAAAAATTAGCTGCTGATCATCCTAGAGCTATAATCGCATCTTGTATTAACTAATTTTTTAATTAGCTAAATATTTTAATGCTGCATCAATTCTATGATTCACCTCATCTAATTCAAATAAAGAAAGCGTGAGGCCTAATGATGGTGATTGGGTGGAGCCTGTCAATGCTATTCTAATAGGCTGATTGAGTTTTGGGGTGGTTAGATTTAATACGGTTTGAGCTTCCTGTAATGCAAGGTCTATTGATTCTTCATTCCAAGCCTCAAGGCTGTTAAGTTTTCTTTGAACGAATTCCAAAACTGATTCTGCTCCTCTTAAAAACTTATTTGCTGCTTTTTCATCATAAGCATCAACAGAAGAAAAATAAGGCACAAGGTCTTGGGCCACGCCAAGAAGGGTTGGTTTAGAACTTCTCATAGCTGCAATAATCTCATTGGCATTTTTCTTTTTCATGAAATCAATACCAACAATCTCAAGAAATGGAATCAACCTCCCCTTGAAATCATCAAAAGATAGGGCTGCTAAATGATTATTATTAATCCAATCAAGTTTGGCAGAATCAAAAATAGCCCCTGCCTTTTGAACCTCTTGGATTCGAAAATCTGAAATCAAGTCATTCAAGTAAAAAATTTCTTTATCGCCTTTAGACCAACCTAAGCGAGCAAGCATATTAATCATAGATGATTCAAGATATCCTTGATCAAAATAATCCTGCAGACTTGTAACAGCATTCCTCTTAGATAATCTTTTTTTGTCTGGACCAAGAACCATTGGCAGATGAGCATATTCAAGAGAGGGATAACCTAATGCATTTTGAATATGTATTTGACGAGGGGTATTACTTAAATGATCCTCGCCTCTGACTACTGTTGTTACTTTTTGCTCATAGTCATCAATAACATTGCAGAGATGATAAGTTGGCGATCCATCGCTCCTTAAAAGAATTAAGTCATCCAACTCAGAATTCTGAAAGATAACCTCCCCTCTGACTAAATCATGAAAAATTAGCTCTCCATCTTGAGGGGTTCTCAATCTCAAGACCGTTGAGGAATCAGCTTTAAGATTTAAATTTCGACATTTACCATCATATTGAGGCTTGAGACCTTTCGATTGCTGTTTAGACCTCATTTCATCTAATCTCTCTTTGCTGCAATTACAATAATAGGCTTTGCCAGATTCTATGATTTGTTTAACAGCATTTTGATATAACTCTGATCTTTCAGACTGTCTTACAGGAAGTTCATCAGGATTGATCCCTAGGTCAGATAAACCTTTAAGGATATTTGTTTCAAATTCTCTAGTTGATCTTTCGGCATCTGTGTCTTCAACTCTGATGAGGAACTTTCCTTTATTTTGTTTTGCATACACATAATTAAATAAAGCAGTCCTCACGCCGCCTATATGCAATGCTCCTGTTGGACTTGGTGCAAATCTTGTAACTTTCGTCATGATGATTCTCTTTTTGAGTTAATTGCTGTAATTCTTTGATCATGAGTCAAGATATCTTCCTCAGAGACTTTAATTTTTGGAATAGGAAATTTCTTGAAATCAATTTTTAAATCACTTGACTGACTTTCAGAATTTAAATTTGTGTTTGATGTCATAAATTCAAATTTACTTTGACCCCCAGTTAAATGAATGTATACATCCGCAAGAATATTAGCATCCAGCAAAGCACCATGAAAACTTCTATCGTACCCTGTAACCTCAAATCTATTTGCAAGTGCATCCAACGAGTTACGTTGGCCTGGAAACTTGTTTCTTGCCAACAACAAAGTGTCTTCAACATCACATATTTCTTCAAGAGCTGGATACTGCGAAGAAGCTCTTTTTAATTCGGCATTGAGGAAACCTAAATCAAAAGCAGCGTTATGAATTACTAAAATACTTCCTTCGACGAACTCTAAAAAACTCTCTGCAATCTCTGAGAACTCTGGTTCGGTTGAAAGTCGCTCCATCGAGAGGCCATGCACCTTCTCGGCCTCCTCATCAATAGATCTCTGGGGGTTGAGGTATGAGTGAAAATGAAGGTCTGTTCTTTTTCTATCTGCAAGTGCTACAGCTCCCACTTCAACAATTCGATGGCCTTGGTCAACCTCGAGTCCAGTTGTTTCAGTATCAAGAACAATTAGTTTTTTTATCATAAGATAGAGTCTATTCCTTTGTTGGCCAATAAATCTGCTGCTTCATTGCCAGCATCGCCAGAGTGACCCTTAACCCAATGCCATTGTACTTGATGCTGGACAATTAATTGATCCAATTTTTGCCATAATTCTTTATTTTTAACGTCTTTTTTTGCAGCAGTTCTCCAATTATTTTTTTTCCAATTTTGAATCCATTGAGTTATTCCATCCATGACATACTTTGAATCTGTAAAAATTTCTACATTGCAGGGTTCTGTTAAGATAGACAGCCCTTCTATTGCAGCTGAAAGCTCCATTTGATTATTGGTTGTATTGGCTTGACCACCAAAGATTTCTTTTTCTACACTATCAAACCTAATAAGCGCACCCCAACCTCCCGGACCTGGGTTACCTCTACAGGCACCATCTGTATAAATAATTACCTGTTTCATGAGTTAAAATATGACATTGATACTTATGACTATTCAATCTATAAAAGCTTATACTAATAATTATATTTGGTTAATTGTAACTAATGAAGACAATCTTTTA
>JAQWJG010000067.1 GCA_029248485.1 SAR86 cluster bacterium
ATGGGCTTGGTTAAATCATCGAAGGCAAAGGATTTTGCATATCTGGTGAGTTCAACCACTTCAAAAGATTTTGATGATGTATGGGCTGCTGAAGTAGCAGCTAGGACATTTGAGTCTGCAGCTTATACTTTTAATGCAACCAAGAATAAAACTGTAAAACCGATCACAGTAAAAAAAGGAACTCTTTTATTTGCTGGCCTAACCCCAGCAAAATTAAGATCAGTTAGAACTGCAGTTAAGCTAGGTCATGCTGTTGGCGAAGGAATGAATGCCACAAAACATCTAGGCGATTTGCCTGCAAATCATTGCACACCAAGAATTATTGAGCGTAAGACTAAAGCTCTTAAAAAAGATTTTCCAGCTTTAAAAATTTCTAGTCTCAATGAGAGAGATATGGAAAGATTGAAAATGGGATCATATTTGTCAGTTGGCAAAGGAAGTGATGAGCCATCTAGGATGATGACTATCGAATATAAGGGTGGTGCAAAAGATAAGCAGCCCATCGTATTAGTAGGAAAAGGCATTACATTTGACACTGGCGGTATCTCAATTAAGCCAAGTCCTGCTATGGATGAAATGAAATGGGATATGTGTGGAGCTGCATCTGTATTTGGAATTATGCAAACACTTGCAAGACTCAAAGCTAAGGTGAATGTTGTAGGCTTATTAGTTTGTGCTGAGAATATGCCCTCTGCTCGCGCCACTAAACCTGGTGATGTGGTTACTTCCATGTCAGGTCAAACCATCGAGATTTTAAATACTGATGCTGAGGGTAGATTAGTGCTATGTGATGCATTGACTTATTCAAAGAAATTTAAGCCCAGTCATGTCATTGATATGGCAACTTTAACCGGTGCTGTGGTGGTTGCCCTTGGTAGTCCAGCTACTGGTGTTATGGCCAATAACCAACCTCTTGCTGACAAAATTCTAGCAGCTGGAGAGAAATCAGGTGACAGAGCTTGGCAGTTGCCACTTTGGGAAGAGTATGCGCACTGCACCAAAACAAACTTTGCGGACCTTGCAAACATTGGTGGCGGAAGAGAGGCTGGAACTATCCATGCTGCCTCTTTCTTGTCCAACTTTACACAAGATTTTAAATGGGCTCACATGGATATTGCAGCAAGTGCCTGGAATGGAGGTGCCAAAAAAGGAGGCACTGGCAGACCAGTTCCATTGTTAGCTGAGTTAATTTTAAATGGAAATTTATAAGACTTTTTTAGATCTTTGTAGGTAATGGATAAGAAGCCATATGACCCATCTGAGATAGAGCAAAAACTCTATCAAGAATGGGAAGATTCTGGTCTGTTTGAACCAGGCGATGGATCGGAGCCTTATTCATTGGCCATTCCACCCCCGAATGTAACCGGAACATTGCACATGGGGCATGGGTTTCAAAATGCCATCATGGATTGCTTAATTCGATATCATCGAATGTCTGGGAAAAATACCTTATGGCAAGTTGGGACAGATCATGCCGGTATCGCTACTGAGATGGTTGTCGAACGACGTTTAAATGCTAAGGGCAAATCAAAGGATGATATAGGTAGGGAAGCTTTTGAAAAAGAAGTTTGGGATTGGAAGAAATACTCTGGCAATAAAATTACCTCACAACTGAGACGCTTAGGCTCAAGCCTTGATTGGAGTACTGAAAGGTTCACATTAGATGATGAATATCAGCATGCTGTTTTGAAGGCGTTTATACAATTATTTGAAGAAGGCCTTATTTATCAGGGTAAGCGCTTGGTTAATTGGGACCCAGTTCTAGAAACCTCTCTTTCAGATCTTGAAGTAATAAATAAAGAATTGAAGATTAAAATTTGGGAAATACAGTACCAACTTGAAGGAGCGGATGAGTTCGTAACCGTTGCCACTACTAGACCAGAAACACTACTTGGGGATATGGCGTTAGCTGTTAATCCATCGGACGAGAGGTTTGTTCATTTAATTGGCAAGAATGCTTCAATACCCTTATGCAACAGACTTGTTCCTATTGTTGCAGATGACTACGTAGACCCAGAATTTGGAACGGGGGTAGTTAAAATAACTCCTGGCCATGATTTCAATGATTATGAGTTAGGTAAAAGACATGGGCTTCATATGGATGATACCTTGCAATGTCATGCTGGTGATGAGGCTGCTTTTGCACCTATTTCCATTCTTGATAAAAAGGTTGAAATCGTTGGCGTTGCTCCAAAAAAATTCCATGGCATGGATAGGTTTGAGGCTCGAAAATCTATATTAAAAGATTTAGATAAAGAAAAACTGCTGGTATCTGAAGAAGAATATGAAAGCACCCTTCCCTATGGAGATAGATCAGATCAAATTCTTGAACCGCTCTTAACAGATCAATGGTATGTGGATGCTAAAACTTTAGCTAAACCTGCCATTGAAGCAGTGAAGTCTAAAGAAATACAATTTGTGCCTGCTAATTGGGAAAAAACATATTTTCAATGGATGGATAATATTCAAGATTGGTGCATCAGTAGGCAATTATGGTAGGGACATAGAATTCCAATTTGGTACGATGAATCAAATAAGCCATATGCTGGGTTTTCTGAGGAAGATGTAAGAGAAAAACATCATCTTAAAGGTGAGCTGCGCCAAGAAGAGGATGTGTTAGATACTTGGTTCTCATCTAGTCTTTGGACATTCGCTACCATGGGATGGCCTGAAGAAAATGAAAAATTAAAACTTTTTCATCCAACCACAACCTTGGTAACAGGTTTTGATATTATCTTTTTTTGGGTAGCAAGAATGATCATGATGACTAAGCACTTCATGAAAGAGGTTCCATTCAAAGAGGTTTACATCACTGGCCTGATTAAAGATGAAAATGGGCAAAAAATGTCTAAGTCAAAAGGCAATATCCTTGATCCAATTGATCTAATTGATGGGGTTTCTTTGGAAGACCTCTTAGCAAAAAGGACTGAAGGCATGATGCAGCCTCAACTCAAAGAAAAGATTATTAAACAAACAAAAAAACAGTTTCCCGATGGCATCGAAAGTTATGGAACTGATGCATTGCGATACACCTACTACTCCCTTGCCTCTCCAGGCAGAGATATTAATTTTGATATTGGCAGAATCAAAGGTTATAGAAACTTTTGTAATAAAATTTGGAATGCTTTTAGATTCATCGAAATGCAGGCTTCCAGTCACAATTATCAATCTGGTGATACCTCAGAGGATATCTTATCTAGGTGGATAGGATCAAAAATTCAGCATACTGCTGAAAATTGCCAAACACATATTAAACAATATCGATTTGATCTGGCCTCAGCAGAAATCTATGAATTAGTCTGGTCACATTTCTGTGATTGGTATATAGAATTTAACAAAGCGGCAATTCAAAAATCTGATGACCATGAGCAAACCAACAGATTAATAGGAAATTTAATTACAAACTTCTACAGCATCCTTGAATTACTCCATCCTTTCATGCCATTTATTACTGAGGAACTCTCTTCCAAATTAGCTAACTTGGCTAACACAGAAAAATCAGGCTTTTTAGTTGAAAGTGGCTTTGCTCATGCAAGAACAACTGACAATAATACTGAAAAGTACATGGATGAGATCATTAATATTATTTCTGCGCTAAGAGTTATAAGAGCAGAAAATCAAAATATTAAAAACGAGAATCTACACCTGATTATTTCGACTGATCTCAACCCTGAAATACAAGCATTGATTCATGAAAATGAAGCAGTGATTGCTGGTATTGCAAAATTAGATGGAATTGAATTTACTGATAATGTCCCAGCTGAATCAATTGAGAAAACAATGGGTGGATATAAATTAGCTATTCCATTGGAGGGGTTGATTGATCCTGCAGAAGAAATGGAACGGCTTCAAAAGGAGCTCGAGGGTGTGGAGAATGATATTAAGATTATTTCGTCTAAACTAGCCAACAAGAAATTTGTTGAGAAGGCTCCAGCTGCAGTGGTGGAAAAAGAAAAAACAAAAATTACAGATGCTGAAAATAAAAAAGCAATGTTAGAAAAAAGTATTGCTAAGCTTCAGCCCTAGCCAAAGTTAATAAAAAATCACGGATAGCTTTACCAACCAATGAGGGTTCAGCATAAGTAATGTCATGCTTGCCTCCCTCCAAAACCATTAACTCGGATTGCGGAATGTGAAGCATGAGCTCTTCGCTGCCTCTAAAAGGAACAACGCCATCGTCAGTTCCCCAAATAGTAAGAGTTGGCTTATTTAAATTTCCAACCTCAGCAAACATTTCTTGCGTGCTAAACAAATTGAAATTGCGGGCAGTTGATAGCAAGGCATGGATAAAGCCTTTATATTGCATCTGTATACCGGCTTTTTTAATAAAATCTTTTTTGGATAAAGCCAATGGGTCATTCCTAGGCGGCTCATCATTTTCTTCATTTCCTTGAAAGACCAGTCTTGAGCCAAAAACATTTAGAAACCATTCACCGATTAAAGGCTTCATGATCCACCAGTCCCTAGTTGGATTTTCAAGCATAAATCCAGCTGGAGCAATCAAAGACATGCTTTTAACCATGCCAGGAAACTCATTGGTAAAGTGGCCAACTATCGGTCCGCCCATTGAGTAACCAACCAAATGTACCTGTTCAGAAATTTCTTGAGAATCTAGCAATCCTTTTAGAGACTGAACAAAAACATCCTTGGTGTATTTAATCCTCGGTCTCTCTGAGTACCCTCGACCATAGTGATCAAACACAAGGACTGAGTAGCCTGCATCTAGTAAAAAGCCTTTCATTCCATCCCATACAAAATGAGGGGTTGAAAATCCATGAACAAGAACGACTGTTTCGTTGTTGGCAGCTTGTTCTAATGGATAATACCAGCGGTAATATAGATTACCTTCTTCTAATGAGGCCCAGCCACCCTCATTGGGAAGATCTGATGCAGTTAAAGTTTTAAGGTTATATGTTTGAATAAAGTAGGGAACCCATAAAAGCAAAAGAATAATTAATAAAGCAGTAAATATTTTTTTCATCTATTTCCTTGCGCAGATTGAAAAGCTTTAAGCACAATGTTTCTTGTTTCTATTGGATCAATCACAGCATCAATTTCTAGAAAAGATGCAGCCTCAATAGCCTGACCAACCTCATACATTTTAGCAACAAGCTTATTAAAAAGTTCTTTACGCTCATTAAGGTCTTCAAGACTCTCTAATTCTTTTTTGTATCCCAGCTTAACCGCGCCTTCAATTCCCATTCCTCCAAATTCTCCTGTTGGCCATGCTGCTGTATAGACTGGATTATGAAGGCTGCCTCCAACTAAAGCTTGTGCTCCTAATCCATATCCTTTACGAAGAAAGATGGCTACAAGGGGAACCTTGATGTTTGCTCCTTGTTTGAATAGAGACGCCATTCTTCTTACGGCTCCGCCCTCTTCACTTGCTGGGCCAACCATAAATCCTGGAGTGTCGGCAAGAACAAGAATTAGAGAGTCTTGAAGACCTTAATG
>JAQWJG010000072.1 GCA_029248485.1 SAR86 cluster bacterium
TCACCGCCAGAGAAAATTTTAGGATTTGTGGTTTGAAATTTAAATTCTTGTTTTTCTGGAGCTACTACCAACCCAGATTTGTCAGTCTGAATTTTATAATCTTTAAACCAGTGTGCTGGATTAGCTCTAAAGCCAAACGCAACAATAACCTCATCAGCAGGGTAAATTTTTTCACTATTTTGAATCGGGACTGGAACCCTTCTGCCGTTTTGGTCTGGCTCCCCTAATTTAGTTTGTATCGTTTTAACTCCTTCAACATTTCTTCTTCCAATGATCTCAATTGGCTGAATGTTAAATTCAAATTGCACTCCTTCTTCTTTTGCATTGATAACTTCTCTTCTGGAGCCAGGCATGTTTTTCTCATCTCTTCTGTACAAGCAAGTTACAGATTTTGCTCCTTGTCTGATGGCAGTTCTATTACAATCCATTGCAGTGTCTCCACCGCCTAAAATTACAACGTCCTTGCCCTTAAAATTAATATAGTCAGACTCTTTTTGTTTAAATTTTAAAAGATGATTTGTATTCCCAATGAGATAATCTATTGCCTTATGGGCTTGTGGCAGATCTTCTCCTTTAAAACCTCCCTCCAGTGAGGTGTAGGTTCCCATTCCCAGAAATACTGCATCATATTTCTCATGCAACTTTTTGAAGGAGATATCCTTACCAATTTCTTTATTAAGATGAAATTTAATACCCATTTCTTCAAGAATTTTTCGTCTTCGTCTTACAACACTTTTTTCTAATTTAAATTCAGGAATTCCAAATGTGAGCAGGCCGCCAATTTCTGGCTGCTTATCATAGACATCACAATGAATCCCAGCTCTTATTAGGATATCTGCGCATCCAATGCCTGCAGGTCCAGCGCCAACAATTGCAACTTTCTTTTGGGTCCAGACTCTATTGCTTAGATCAGGTCTCCAGCCCATATCTATTGCCTTATCTGTTATATATTTTTCAATATTCCCAATACTCACAGCCCCAAAACCATCATTGAGCGTGCAAGCTCCCTCACACAAACGATCTTGAGGGCAAACCCGCCCACACATTTCTGGAAGAGAGTTTGTTTGATGGCATAAATCAGCCGCTTCCATAATATTTCCATCATTCACGAGCTTTAGCCAATCAGGGATATAGTTATGAACTGGGCACTTCCATTCGCAATAAGGGTTTCCACAATCTAGACATCGATGAGATTGATTAGATGCTTCAGATTGATTGTAATCACCATAAATCTCAACAAAATTTATTTTTCTTTCTTCTATATTTTTTTTATTAGGATCATAGCGACCGACTTCGAGAAATTGAAAATCATTTTCCAATGGAACATGCTCGACATACTCTGATCTGGATTTAAAATTTTCAGGGGAGGGTATTGTAGATGTTGGAATGGTGCTTTGGCTCAATAGTTCTTTGCGCCATTCAAATAACATAACTTTTGCTTCTTCTAAATCTGTAATAGGCGCAAAAGATTTTGTTACGTATTTTCTGTTTAATCTAATTTTGCCATAAAAGTAAGGAGATCGTGGTTGAGTAAAAAGCAACAAACCTTTTTCAATCTTGTATTGTTTATTTTTTGCACTCATTAAATTGTTTTAGTTCTGCTTTTTATGTATGACATAGTATGACATTATTGTGTTAATATGTATAACGTAATGACACAACAAAATACAAATATATCTTTATATCAGGAGTCTCAAGCTAAGGATAATTGTGGTTTTGGGTTGATAGTTAATCGACACGGCATTCAAAATAGAGATGTAGTGAAACGTTCTATTGCAGGTTTAACCAGTATGACGCATAGGGGAGCAATAGGAGCGGATGGCAAAACCGGAGATGGTTGCGGGCTTTTATTTGATTTAAATCAAGCCTTTTTTCAAAAGCAAGTAAAAAAAGAATTAAAGATCAAATTGCCTGAATTATTTGGTATTGCCCAAATTTTTTCATCGGCTGCTTTAAAAAAAGATTTACCCTTTATCAAGACAATTCTTCAATCAGAGAATCTAATCTTTGAGTGCGTCAGAGAGGTGCCAATTAACACATCTGTTCTCGGTAAAATAGCAAGTGAATCTTTACCAAAAATCAATCAGATATTTATAACACCTATTTCAAAAGATTTTAATAGAGAAAGATTTGAGTCCTGTCTTCTTCAAGCAAGAAAAAAAATTGAAGAGCTCCATAACGATGATGAAAGGCTATACATCTGCAGCATGTCCAGCCAAACAATTGTTTACAAAGGTTTAATGCTCCCGGATGCAATTAGTAATTTTTACACCGACATTGCCAAAAAATCATTTACAGCCAAGGTCTGTTTATTTCATCAAAGATTTTCTACAAACACTCAACCAAGATGGCATTTAGCGCAACCGTTCAGGCTTCTTGCTCATAATGGTGAAATCAATGCGATTAGGGGAAATAGAAATTGGGTTAAAGCTCGCGCTTCTAAGTTTTCGACCCCCTTGATTCCAGGCATCAGCCAATTTAAATCATTGGTTAATGAAACAGGTTCGGATTCATCAGCTCTTGATAACATGATTGAGTTGTTGGTAAAGGGTGGGATAAATTTTTTTAGGTCCATCCGAATGGTCTTACCACCTGCTTGGCAAAATATACATACCATGGACCCAGAGGTAAGAGCTTTCCATGAATATAATTCAATGCATATGGAGGCCTGGGATGGTCCTGCTGGAATTGTCATGTCAGATGGAGAATGGGCAATCTGTGTTTTGGATAGAAATGGATTAAGACCAGCAAGATACCAAGTACTAAGCAATGGAATGATTGCAGTGGCCTCTGAAACTGGTATTTATCCTGTTGCTGATGAGGAGATTCTACAAAAGGGACGTATAAGTCCAGGGGGAATTTTTGCGGTCAATACTGAGTCTGGAGAAATTCTTGATCAACATATGATTGATGAGCAGCTCAAACAAAGCAAGCCTTACCGAGATTGGTTAAAAAAATCAGCGATTTATCTTGAGTCTACTTTAGATGCATTTGAGGGCCCAGGCATAAAAAAAATTCCACATTCAGAATTTATTAAATCGTCAAAACTCTTTTCTTTGTTCAATGAAGAGAGGGTATCTGTAATTAAACCACTTGCACTGAATGGTCTTGAGGGCACCGGTTCGATGGGCGATGATACTGCTTTGGCAATGTTAAGTTCGATGCCAAGGTCTATCTATGATTACTTCAGACAACAATTTGCTCAGGTAACAAATCCGCCAATTGATTCGCTGAGAGAATCTAGTGTTATGTCTCTAGAGGCATGCTTTGGGCCTGAGTTGAATATTTTTGAAGAATCAAAAGATCATGCCAAAAGAATTGTCAGCACATCTCCTGTCCTTTCGCATAAAAAGCTTGCAGCACTATTAAAAAATCCTTATTTTTCTTCTAAAAATTTTGATCTGCAGTATTCACAGAAATCAAATCTCAAGGATGCATTGAATGTATTAACTAAAAAAGTAGTTTCTGCTGTGAGAAAGGGGGAGGTAATTATTCACTTGAATGAGAGATTGCCTGAGAGCAATAAGCTGTCAATCAATGCTTTGCTTGCAGTTGGCTGCATACACCAAGAACTGGTGAGGTTAGGCCTCCGATCAGATGCTAATTTGATAGTAAGCTCTGCAACAGCAAGAGACACTCATCAAATTGCATGTTTGCTTAGTTTTGGAGCCACTGCTGTTTTTCCTTGGCTGGCTTTTCAAACCATCCTAGATTTAACCCATCGGAAGGAACTTAAAGGCAGCCCAACCGCTAATTGTGCAAAATATCGTAAAGGCATTAATAAAGGACTTTTAAAAATTATTTCAAAAATTGGTATTTCAACAATTTCAAGTTATCGGGGATCTCAATTACATGAGATTGTTGGTTTAAGCTCAGATATTGTCGATTTATCTTTTACCAATACTGTAAGCAGGGTGGGAGGAAAAACTTTCGAAGATTTAGATGTAGAAATGAGATCTTTGAATAAATATGCAAATTCAAATGTAAGTGAAATTGGTCTTGGGGGACTATTAAAATTTGTTCATGGCGGTGAATATCACACCTATAACCCTGAGGTCGTAAAGAAACTCCAAGAAGCAGTCAGAACAGGTTGTAGCAAAGCATATCAAGAGTATGCAGATCTAGTTAATCTGAGAGAGCCCGCGATGCTTAGAGATTTGATGGAGATTAAGTTTCCCGCAAGGCCTAAAAAGGTTGAGCTTGCAGATACAAAACATTTGTTAAAAAAGTTTGATTCGGCAGGAATGAGTCTTGGTGCTCTATCTCCAGATGCTCATGAAACATTAGCTGAAGCAATGAATAGCATGGGCGCAAGATCAAATTCTGGAGAGGGTGGAGAAGCAAAAGAGAGATATGGCACTTCAAAGATGTCAAAAATAAAACAAGTTGCATCCGGTAGGTTCGGAGTAACGCCTGAGTACTTAGTAAACGCAGAGGTTTTACAGATAAAAATAGCTCAAGGTGCAAAACCCGGTGAGGGCGGTCAACTACCTGGCGGCAAAGTCAATGCATTGATTGCAAAACTTAGATACTCAACTCCTGGAATTACTTTGATTTCGCCTCCACCTCATCATGATATTTATTCAATTGAGGACTTAGCTCAATTGATCTTTGATCTTAAGCAAGTAAATTCAAAAGCATTGGTTTCAGTCAAATTAGTATCCGAGCCTGGTGTAGGTACAATCGCTGCTGGTGTTGCGAAGGCATATGCAGACTTGATAACTATTTCTGGTCATGACGGTGGAACAGGCGCAAGTCCGTTGTCCTCTATTCGCTATGCAGGTTCTCCATGGGAGCTTGGTTTATCTGAGGCTCATCAAGCTTTGAGAGCGAGCAATCTACGACATAAAGTTAGATTGCAGGCAGATGGTGGTTTGAAGACTGGTCTAGATGTTGTCAAAGCAGCAATTCTTGGCGCCGAATCATTTGGTTTTGGGACGGGTCCAATGATTGCAATGGGCTGTAAATATTTAAGAATTTGCCATTTAAATAATTGTGCTACAGGTGTCGCAACCCAAAGAAGAGATATTATCGATCATCATTACATTGGTGAAAAAGAGAGAGTGATAAATTACTTCACATTTATTGCCAATGAAGTGCAAGAAATTTTAGCCAGATTGGGAGTTCCTAACCTTGAATCTATTATTGGCCAAACTCAGTATTTAAAAGATATTACTCAAGATGATCCTGCTACAGAAAATATTGATTTATCACCAATTTTATTTTCTGATAAAAAATCGACTGCACCTCATTATTGTAATACTCCATCAAATGATCCCTGGGATAAGGGAAACTTAAACTCAAAGATTCTCCAAGATTTACAATCTTCAATTTCCAAAGATCATCCATCAGATTTTTATTATGACATTACAAATCGTGATCGGTCTGTTGGCGCTCAAGCTTCAGGTTTGATTGCATCTTTATATGGTGAAAAGGGATTAAAGCAAAAGCAAACCTTGAATTTTAAGGGCTCAGCAGGCCAAAGTTTCGGTGTATGGAATGCCGCAGGTTTAAATTTAAAATTAAATGGTGATGCAAATGATTATGTTGGCAAGGGCATGAATGGGGGCAAGATAGTAATATCAAGCTCCGCTGAATATGCTTCTCAAGACTCCCCAACTGTTTTAGTGGGCAACACAGCGCTATATGGTGCAACAGGAGGGGAGCTTTATGTCGGAGGATGTGTGGGCGAAAGATTTGCTGTAAGAAATTCTGGAGCATCTGCTGTAATTGAAGGTGCAGGAGATCATTGTTGTGAATACATGACGGGCGGACATGTGACTGTCTTGGGTAATGTGGGCTCAAATTTTGGAGCAGGCATGACAGGTGGGTTTGCATATGTTTTAGATACCAACAGAAGATTTTTTGATCAATGCAATCGCAGTCTTATTAACTTAGATAGGATTGTTAGTGAAGAAATGGAATCTCACAGAAAGTTTTTAAAACAAATCCTTGCGCGTCATATCAAAGAAACTAAAAGTGAAAGAGCGAAAATAATATTAGATGAATTTGATAGATACGAGCCATCATTTTGGCTGGTCTCACCTGCAGCTTTGAATATTCAAGACCTATTAAAAGCTACCACAGCTAACGCCGCTTAATTTAACCCTGCATCCCTTTTTTAAGATTTTTTGTATCAAATGAGCTCGTGACTATTGCATTCGATAATCGATTTAGCAGAACTAGATTCAACTTACCTGCTTTAATTTTTTTATCTCTATAAATATATGGTTCTAACTCCTTATAATTGTATTGATTAAGAGATAGATCAAATTCAAACATTTCTAATAATGCAATAGCTTTTCTGTATTCTTTTTCAGTCATAAGATTCTCTAAAAAAGAAATCCTAGACGCAACTTTCATTCCCTTTGCAACAGCCTCTCCGTGTAGGATTTTTTTATATTTCCCATGCGCTTCAATAGCATGACCAAAAGTATGACCAAAATTTAAAATTGCACGAATACCATTTTCCTTCTCATCCTTTGTCACAATTTGGTCCTTAGTTTGAATTGATGCAAAAATTATCTCTTCAATAATCTTATGATCCATTGATAAAATCTCCTTGGCATGTTTTTCCAACAATGAAAAAAGAGACTTATTTTTAATCAAGGCATATTTAATTACCTCTGCTAATCCTGCCTTAAACTCTCTATTTGGAAGTGTTCTTAGCACTGATGTATCTATGATCACACCTTTGGGATTGTAAAAGGCTCCAACAAGATTTTTACCTGCTGATATATTGATTGCAGTCTTACCCCCCACGGAAGAATCTACCTGAGCAAGAAGTGTAGTAGGTATTTGTATAAATTGGATGCCCCTTAAGTATGAGCTAGCAACATAGCCAGATATATCTCCAACCACGCCACCACCAATGGCAATGATTAAATCTGTTCTATCAAAATTATTATCTGCCAAAAAATTTAATATTTTTTGAAAGTTTTGAATAGATTTAGCTTTTTCTCCGTGCCGAAGAATAATTTTAAAAACTTTCGTTGATGGCTTGCAAACCGTTGTCACCTTTTTAACTATCTTTTGTGGCACTCCATCATCTGAAATAATGAGTGTTTTTTGGTGCATTTTAAGCAGAGGAGCAATATTCTTCCTTGAGATAGCGTCTTTGCTTATTACAATTTTGTACTTATTTTTTCTTTGACCTGCAAAGAGCTCTTTAGCCATAATTTTTAACGAGTTTAACTATTTCGTTTGCAACCTCTGAGCCGCTTTTATTCTCAGTATCAATTATATGATCAGAAACTTCCTCATACAGAGACTGTCTTGATTTCTGGAGATCTGCAAGAACCTTTTCAGGGTCTTGATCTTTTAATAATGGCCTATCTTTATCTTTGGCAGTTCTTTCAACTTGAATGTTTAAAGGAGTATGAAGGTAGAAAACAGTCCCTCTTGATGCAAGCAGCTCTCTATTTTCTTCTTCGATCACAATGCCGCCCCCAGTTGCAAGGACAATTGAATTCAATGCAACCATTTCTTTTAATATTGCGGTTTCTCTCTTTCTAAAACCAGCCTCACCCTCAATATCAAAAATCCAATCTATTGTAACGCCAGTAGTCTCTTCAATCCTTGCATCAGTATCATGGAAATCTAAAAATAGCTCTCCAGCCACGATCTTCCCAACAGTGGTTTTCCCAGAGCCCATAGGACCAACAATAAAAATATTCATACTTCGTTTTT
>JAQWJG010000066.1 GCA_029248485.1 SAR86 cluster bacterium
GGGGTATGAGAAAGGCTATTATGTAAAACCAACTGTGTTTGCAAATGTGACCAATGATATGACCATTGCAAGGGAAGAAATTTTTGGTCCAGTTCTATCAATCCTCAAATATGATTCAGAAGAACAAGCAATTGAGATGGCTAATGATACTGAGTATGGGTTGGCTGGATACGTTCAAGGTGAACCTGATCATGCGAATAAGGTTGCTAGAAAGATTAGAGCTGGACAAGTGATTATCAATGGAGGTGCGAGAGGAACAGGAGCGCCTTTTGGGGGCTATAAATCTTCTGGTAATGGTAGAGAACATGGCCTTCATGGCTTGGAAGAATGCCTGGAAACCAAAGCAGTGATCATGCCCTAAGATACAACCGCAATGGTGGGCCCGGGAGGACTCGAACCTCCGACCAATGGATTATGAGTCCACTGCTCTAACCAACTGAGCTACAGGCCCAAAAACATATAAGTTTTAGAGCGAGTCATTATATAAGAATAAATCACTTAGGGAAGTATTAGTGATGTTTCAAGTTTTATCATGGGTTATTATTCTCAAATGATTAACTTAGATGGAGTGCAATCTTTTGCAGAGGGTGGTAACAGAAAATGTTATATCAACCCAATAAATCCAAAAAGATGCCTCAAAGTACTTCATGAGGATCTCCTAGAGAAGCTTCACAAAAACTCAGCATGGTATAAGCGTCTAGGAAACAGTGATGGTCTTGATGACAATTTACGTGAAGAAAAGGCATATAAACAAAAAGCTGTTATCTCTCCAATAAATTCTTCGATTTGGAATCATTTAGCTAAGTGGCATGGAATGGTTGAGACAAATCTAGGGCCTGCCTCAGAGACTGAACTCATTACAAATGATGGAGAAATAGCAGAAACTCTAGAAACTTACCTTTTTAGAGAAGGCTTAACACCAGAAATTAAACGCGCATTAAGCAACTTTGAAAATTGGCTGAGAGCCCATCTTGTATTAACTAAAAATATCATTCCTCATAACCTTGTTATCAAAAAAGAAAATGGGTCTTTGATGCTAAAGATAATTGATGGGCTGGGAAGCAAATCATTTATACCACTGCCCAAATACAGCAAGTTTTTTGCAAAAATCTATGTAGAGAGACGCATAGAACTTATGTGGAGCAGAATTCATTGGGACCTAAGCGGCCGCAATGGAAATTGGAAATAACCCGCTTACTCGTCTAAGAAATTCTTTAAATGACTTGAGCGGCTGGGATGTCTCAATTTTCGTAGAGCCTTAGCTTCTATTTGACGAATTCTTTCTCTAGTAACATCAAATTGTTTTCCAACCTCTTCTAAGGTGTGATCTGTATTCATACCAATACCAAACCTCATTCTTAAGACCTTAGCTTCTCTAGCGGTCAATGAAGACAACACGTCATCTGTCGCAAAGTGAAGACTGCCTTCAGTTGCATTTTTCAATGGTGAATGAATCACAGTATCTTCGATAAAATCACCTAAGTTTGAATCTTCATCATCGCCTATAGGGGTTTCCATCGAAATCGGCTCTTTAGCAATTTTGAGTACTTTTCTGACTTTATCTTCAGGCATATCCAACTCTTTACTTAGCTCTTCTGGAGTAGGCTCCCTTCCCATATCTTGCATCATCTGGCGAGATACTCGATTTAATTTGTTGATGGTTTCAATCATATGAACAGGAATTCTTATTGTTCTTGCCTGATCAGCAATTGATCTTGTAATTGCCTGTCTAATCCACCAAGTTGCATAAGTAGAAAACTTATACCCTCTTCTGTACTCAAACTTATCAACTGCTTTCATAAGCCCAATATTGCCTTCTTGAATCAGATCTAGGAATTGCAAACCTCTGTTTGTATATTTTTTAGCAATTGAGATTACAAGCCTAAGATTGGCCTCAACCATATCTTTTTTAGCTCGCCTCATCTTTGTTTCACCCATGGACATGGCGCGATTAATTTCTTTTATGTCCTTAACACTTAAACCAACTCTCTCTTCAACAGCTTTTATAGCTTTTTGTGCAATTACCACATCCGGCTTAATGTGTTCTAAAGATTTTTTAGAGTATTTTTTATTAGTCATCAAAGAATCAACCCATTTCACCTTAGTAATGTTGTCTTTGTACATCGCAATAAAATCTTTTCGAGGGATTCGTGCTGACTTTACAAACAAGAACTGAATTCTTTTTTCATGCAAACGAATTTCTGCTAAGTCACTTCGTGCAAAGAAAGCAAGGTCCTCAAACATCTTTGGTGAAAATTTTAGGAACTGGAAGATTAGTCCCAGCTTTGCAAATTCTGCCTTAGCTTCTTTGGAGTGCCTGCCTTTTGATTCAAGGACTTTATAAGTTTTATTAAATTGACGTTTTAAGTTTGTCATACGTCTTTGGACTTCGGCTAAATCCGGCCCAGTGTCAACCTCTTCATCACTCTCTTCTAATTGTTTTGCTTTCTCACTGCCTGGTCCAGCTGAAGGCACCTCTTCCATCTCTTCGAGAAAACCCGTTAATAGCTCGCTTAATTTCTTATCTTCACTTTTGACCTGCTCATAAAAATCGATAATGTGCTCAACAATTCCGGGATAATGTACACTGGCATCTAGCAAATCACGCATGCCCTCTTCGATGCGCTTGGCAATTTCAATCTCGCCCTCTCGAGTAAGAAGGTCGACAGTGCCCATTTCGCGCATGTACATCCTTACGGGGTCAGTTGTTCGGCCAGTCTCATTCTCAACAGCAGCTAAAGCTTCAGCTGCTTGCTCAAGAGCAATATCATCCTGATCGTCAGATGACTCAGATAGCATTAAAGTATCTGCATCTGGTGCAGTTTCATGAACCTGAAGACCCAGATCGTTGATCATCCCAATAATCTCATCAACCTGATCTGGATCGGATATATCCTCTGGGAGATGATCGTTTACGTCTGCATATGTTAAATAGCCTTGCTCACGGCCTTTTTCAATTAACTCTGCAATCCTTGAACCTTGTTTTTTTAACTTATCCACTCAATGCCTCTTTCTAAATCGTCCACTATATGTGATGCCAAATTTGATTTTTTCAATCTTGTTTTGAACTTAATTTTTTTAACCAATTTCGATCATCGTCAGTGATTTCTTGCTTTTTTAAGATGATTTGCTGTAAATCTCTTCTTTCTGCTGGCGTAATCGATCTGACATTATACTTGTCTTTGAGTGTTTGCTCTCTATCTTTTTGATTTTTTAATAAAATATCAATGCAGTCATTTACAAGCTTTAATGCGTTCTTTTCTGATAATTCAAGCCCTGCAACCACCGCTTCTGAAAAATATCCCTTTATTTGCTCTGATTCTAAGCTTTCAATTACTCTCGATGGTTTGATGTCAGGTGTTTGCCTGTATAAATCTAGGATTACAAATAAAAAGCTAAATTTGGGATCATCTTTTAATTCATCAAAGATAGATTCTTGAGCTATTGTTGGGAATGCTAATAAAGCGCTAAAAATATTAATCACTGCCTTTACTCTTACCGGGGCGTTAGAACTTGATCTAATCAGACGCTCGTGGTCATCTCGGGCAGAAGGTCTTGAAGGTGTGTCCATGCTTTTGATATCCATGCCACATAATTTTGAAACCTCGTTGGCATAAACTTCTTTAATAACGGTGTTATGTATTTTATTAATGATGGGTATAGCAAATGCTGCAGCTTGTGCGCGACCCTCCAATGTTTCTAAATTAAATTCTTTAACTTTCGATAAAAAATAGGATGAGAGAGAAATGGACTCATCTAACAATTTTTGAAATGCTTTTAAACCAAATTCATTAATATATGAATCTGGATCATGGCCTGCTTCAAAAAAGACGAAATGAATATTCATATCTTCTCTTATAATTGGAAAAGTGTTTTCAACTGCTTTCCAAGCTGCTTTACCTCCAGCCAGATCACCATCAAACGCAAAAAATATTTTATTTGTGTAACGCATGATTTTAGAAACATGATTTGGTGTAACAGCTGTTCCGAGTGTTGCCACTGCATTTTTGATGCCATGCTCATAAAGGCCTATAACATCCATATACCCTTCAACAACGATTAAAGATGCAATATTTTTTTCTAACTCTTTGACCTCATACAAACCAAACAACTCATTTGATTTGTTAAAAAAAGTGGTTTCAGGAGAATTAAGATACTTCGGCTCTCCCTCATCTATTATTCTCCCACCCATAGCAATAAAATCACCTTTTATATTCCTAATGGGGAAGATAACTCTGCCTCTAAATCGATCATAGAATCGATCATCTTTCTTACTAAATAACCCAGACTCATCCAACTCCTTGCTTGGCGTATCAGACCCCAAATGGTTTAAAAGACCGTCCCATTTATCTTGTGCATAGCCAATGTTAAATTTCTTTGCTGTGGCTCCAGTAATCTTTCTATCTTTTAGATATTGAACTGCCTTGGGAGCAATTTTTTCATTTAAATTTGCTTGATAAAATTTAACTGCTTTCTCAACCAAGCCGCTTGGCTTAGATTTTTCAAGCCTGTTATTTTCATAGGGAACGGTCATCCCTGCTGAACTTGCAAGAGCTTCTATTGCATCAACAAATTCTAAATTTTCGTAACGCCTGATAAAGTGGATAGCATTGCCAGATTCTTGGCAAACAAAACAATAAAAAAACTGTTTTTCCTGATTCACTGCCATGGAAGGGTTTGAATCATCATGAAATGGGCATTGGCACCAGAAATTTGATCCCTTTTTATTCACAGGTATGCGTCGACCTACGACATCAACAATATCGGTTTGGTCTAATAACTGGTCAATGAAACTAGTTGGAATTGACATAATGCTCTATCCAATTATCTAAAAATATTTTAGCTGCCAAATCATCGATGCGATCATCTTTTGAATCTTTTTGCATTAGCTGCTTTGCCTCAAATGAGGTTAATCTCTCATCCACTAATTCACAAGGGATGTCACTAATCTTTTGCAATTTCTGAAAAAATGGGTCAACTTTTTTCATCATGTCGCTTGGGGTTCCATCCATATTTAACGGCTTACCTACCAGCAATTGATCAGGTTTCCACTCATCAATAAGATTAGAAATTGTATTCCAGATTTCTTTACCCTCGCGAGCTACATTTATTACAATTAAGGGAGAAGAGGTCTTTGTGATAGTTTGTCCAACAGCTACCCCGATGTGTTGGGTACCAAAATCAAAAGCTAAAATCTGCATTGTTAAGAGTTTGTAAAATTCCAGTCTCGAATTATTTCAAGCTGCTGATAGTTTGCCAGCATATCTTCAGGAAAAGGCTCAAATGGAGCTGATTGATGCAAAATTTTCAAGGCTAAAGCATCCAAGATTGAATTCCCTGAGGACTGCAAAATATCAGCGCCTATTAAGTTACCCATATGATCGATTATGGACTTAATTTGGACTCTAAAATTACCTTGAATAATATCTGAGCGTGAAATTTCGTAATAACCAGCTGTCTCAACCTGTCTTTGCCAAGCATTCAGATAAATAGTCTCAAAACTTTCTAAGGTTGAATTAGATTCTAAGCGCCTAACGCTAAGTTGAGACTGATCTTGAAGTTTGATATCTCGAGAGACCATTGCAGCTTGTTGACTATTTTGTTGCAGAGGCTCAAAGCCATTCAGCGCACTGCCTTGCATATCAAACTCTTCATTGGCAAATTTAATATTCACAATTGCTTCTTTGTTAAAGTCCCATGGTTTCTTAATGACAACAAAACTAATTCCAAAGATAATCACTCCATGAAATATTAAAGAAGCTAGCATGGATTTTCTCAATCCCCATCTTTGAATTCTCTGCTTATAAATCAGTGGCTGCATCTTATATTGATTGAAGCAAGGTCTTAATTGGGTTTTGACCAGTTTGAGACAGAATCTCTCTTGCACCTGTAGGACTTGTGATATTAATTTCAGTTAAATAATTTCCAATCATGTCTATTCCAGCAAACATAATGCCTTCTTCTGCAAGCAGCTTGCCAATCTCTATGCTTACTTCAAGTTGATCATTAGATAGTTCCCGAGCCTCACCTTTGCCGCCGGCTGCAAGATTGCCTTTAAAACTTCCACCTTGAGGTATTCTTGCCAATGCAATAGGAAATGGTTTGCCATGAATAATGAGTATTCGATAATCACCATCGTATATTTCCGGCAAGAAATTTTGCACCATGACCATGGTTTGATAATTATTTGTTAATGACTTAAAAATTTTTAAATGATCTTCTGAATTTTCATCAAACTTATAGATTGATTCTCCACCCATGCCATCAAGAGGCTTGAGGATAATAGTTGAGTATTTTTGTTTAAATAACTCGAAGTCTTTTTCTTTGCAGATAACGCTTGTATCAGGCATCCAATGCGAAAATTGAAGGGCAAAAATCTTTTCATTAAACTTTTTTAAAGCCGAAGGTCGATTAACTATGTTGGCGCCCTCGGCTTCAGCCTGAGAAAGCAAATGCAACGCATTCATATAATCTTCATCTACTGGCGGATCCTTCCTCATAAAAACATAATCAATATCTTTAAGTGGTTGAGCCTGATGAACTATCTCACTAATTTGTGGGTTGGTGATAGGGTCTTTGATTTCAGAGAAATTAGCAAAAGTTTCTTGGTCTTTATAAATTAAATCTTTCATCTCACATTGGAGAACTTGACCGCCCATGCTAAAAACCTCCTGCATCCACAAAATAGTTGTGTCTTTTTTTGGATTTAATTCGTCTAAAGGATCGGTAATAAATAGTGAAGAAGTGCCTTGCATTAATATTCTCCAAATAAGCTATGAAACTTAGATAATCCAACAACTGGAGCTGTTTCAGCGCGCAATACATAATGCCCTATCTTAAGAGACTGCAATCCTAATTCCTTGATCATGTGGCGCTCAGTTTCTGAGAAACCTGATTCGGGGCCGGTGATAAGGGTAATACTATTTAAACTCAAAATTTCATGATCTTTGATGAATCGATTAGCAATTGTATCAAGAACGAATAACCCCTCAGTATCTGAAGTTATTTTTATGCTATGCAGGCATTCTTTGAGCTCATTAAAGTAATGAATAGTTGGGACATGATTACAGCCAGATTGCTCGCATGCACTTATCATTGCCTCTTCCAATCGAAGATTTAATTTGGATAAATCCTTTTTTGCTAATGATTGATCTAAATGATCAGGTTTGTAAATTAGAATTGAGTTAACCCCCAATTCAATAAGCTTTTGTAATGAATAGATTAAATTTTCTTTTTTAATATATGGGATGATTGCTTGATACGATTTCTGATAAGGGTTTTGCATGAATGAAATATCATCGATATGAAAATTTATATAATCTTTTTCAATCTCTTGAATGATTCCATTCGCTATAGTTCCTTGGCCATCAAATAGCTCGACAGGATCATTCGCTTTCAACCTAAGAACCTTGGCAAGATGATGTATTTGTTTTATGTTGGTGCACTTATAGCTTGATGAAGATAATTCAGGGCAAAAAATTCTAGGCTTTCTCATCAAGTAATTATAATTGGTATTTTTTATAATGAGTCAAAGTCATATCATTCTTGTCAGACACGGAGAGGCATCTTCCGGATGGTCCGTTCACCCAGACCCTGGTTTAAGCGAGCTGGGTCGCATGCAAGCAGAAAATTCTGGCAAAGGCCTAATCAATCAAATTGCTTCCTATCAGCTTCTTTCTAGTCCAAAAAAAAGAGCTGTTGAAACTATGGAAATAATGCATACAAAAAATAAATTCCCTTTTAAATTAGACTCAAGATTTATTGAAATACCATCAGACAATATTGATGCTAATAAAAAAAGGGAGTGGCTATCAAGGATTTTTACAACCCCAATAGAAGGGCTTCCTGAAGCTGTAAAAGAATGGCGAAGTAATTTAATAAACTGGCTAAAAAATGCTCAAGGCAATTTTATTGTGACCACGCACTTCATGGTGATTAATGCATTGGTCTCATATATTACAAGTAATGATGCCATCTCATATTTTCACCCTGATTATGCTTCTAGGACGGAAATTTTTATAAAGAACGGAGAATTGACTCAATTAATTTTGGGTGATGATAAAAAAACTGTAATTAATCTATGAAATCAGTTGAGCAATTTTTAATCAGCTGTAGAATTTATATTTTGCAGAAAAATATCTAATAAATGACTCAAACAGTCTCACAAAAACCAAAAAATAAGCCTCTAAGTGAACAAGTAAGAAAGGCTATGAAGAAATACTTTGCCGCTCTTGGTGATGCAGCTCCAGCAAATGTTTATGAAATGGTAATGGTTGAGGTTGAGCCTGAGCTTTTAAAAGCAGTAATGGAGTACACAAACAATAACCAGTCTAAGGCTGCAAATGTTCTAGGCTTAAATAGAGCCACCCTCAGAAAAAAATTATATCGGCACAATATAATAGAGAAATCATGAGTCTAATTACTCCAAAAACTGCTCTTATTAGCCTGTCAAATAAATCTCATTTAGATGAATTGATAACGTTTCTGCTTGACCAAGAGGTCAAAATAATTTCCACTGGCGGAACTTACAATGCCATAAAAAAAATTACAGATAAGGTCATAGAGGTGTCTGAATTTACCGGATTTGAAGAAATGATGAATGGTCGAGTTAAAACTTTACATCCTAAAATTCACGCTGGGATTTTAGCCAGAAGAGATTTAGATTTAGAGGTTTTAACTGACCGCGGGTATGAGGTTATTGATATGGTGGTTGTTAACCTATACCCATTTCAAGAAACAATCGCGTCAGGGTGTTCGTTTGAAGAGGCTATAGAAAAAATTGATATTGGCGGGCCTACTATGATTAGATCAGCGGCTAAAAACTTCAAGGATGTTGCTGTAGTGTCTGATCCTGCTGACTATAAAAATTTAATTGAGGAATGGAAAAATCAAGGCGGAATCAGTTACGAATTTAGAAAGGAGCTTTCAAAAAAAGTCTTTCAGCTTATGGCTGAATACAATTCTGCTATTGCAAATTATTTAAAAGATATCTCTTCGAATGCACATCAATATAATTTCAGCAAAAGTGAATCATTAAGATATGGAGAAAATCCTCACCAAACTGCAGATTTGTTAACTTTTTCTAATTTGGAACATAAAAATATTGCCAATGCAGATGTTCTTCAAGGCAAAGAGCTTTCATACAACAATATTGTTGATGCTGATGCTGCCTGGGAATGTGTCAGAGCATTCGATGAGCCAGCGTGTGTGATTGTAAAACATGCAAATCCCTGTGGAGTTGCAGAAGCAAGCTCTGTCTTTGATGCATATGATCTAGCATTTAAGACTGACCCAACCTCTGCCTTTGGTGGCATTATAGCTTTCAATAGAGAGCTGGATAAAAAAACCGCTGAAGAAATAAATACTCGTCAATTTGTTGAAGTTGTTCTGGCTACAGGTTTTGAAGAAGCTGCGTTGGCGGAACTAGCTAAAAAGAAAAATGTTCGGGTTTTGTGTGTTGACTTGGAGCAAGACAATCCTTACCCAGGGGTAATTAAAAAAGTATCTGGTGGGATATTAATCCAAAGTGATGATAATTATATTGTCCCCCAAGGAGATCTTAAATGTGTTACAAAAAGACAGCCGACCGATCAAGAAATCAACGATCTGATGTTTGCATGGAAGGTTGCCAAATTTGTTAAATCCAACGCTATTGTTTATGTCAAAAATAAACAGACCATCGGTATTGGTGCCGGTCAAATGAGCAGAGTCATAAGTGCTGAAATTGCAAATCTTAAAGCGCATGAAGAAGGTTTAGAAGTCAAAGGTGCGGCAATGGCCTCAGATGCTTTTTTTCCATTTAGGGATGGGATAGATAAAGCTGCTTCAAGTGGTATTGCAGCAATTATTCAGCCTGGTGGTTCGATAAGAGATGAAGAAGTAATTGCAGCTGCCGATGAAAATAACATTGCAATGGTCTTTACTGCAACCCGTCATTTTAGACATTAAAAATGTACATTTTGGTCATTGGATCAGGAGGCAGAGAGCATGCTTTAGCTTGGAAGTCTGCTCAGGATGAATCAGTCTCTGAAGTTTTTGTTTGCCCAGGAAACGCAGGTACTGCATTAGAAAATAAAGTATTTAATGTCTCTATTGATATTAATGACTTTGCAGCAGTCAAAGATTTTTGTATTCAAAAAAATATTGAACTTGTAATTGTTGGACCAGAGCAACCTCTCGTTGATGGTCTAGTAGATTATTTGCAAAGCAATGGCATCAGAACTTTTGGTCCCTCTAGTGCTGCTGCTCAGTTAGAGGGCTCCAAAACATTCTCAAAAGACTTTTTTGTTAAATATGGTATTCCTACAGCAACCTACGCAGCCTTCGATAATTTTGATAGCGCAAAAGAGCACTTAAAAAAGATTTCATATCCAACAGTTGTCAAGGCAGATGGTTTAGCAGCAGGTAAAGGAGTGATTATTTGCCAAGCTGAAAATGAAGCTTTGGAAGCCTTGGTCAGTATTTTCAAAGACCAAGCATTTGGAGATGCTGGGACAAGAGTGGTTATTGAAGATTTTTTAATTGGCGAAGAGGCAAGTTTTATCGCGGTGGTGAGTAAAAATAAAATTATCCCTCTTGCAACCAGCCAAGATCATAAGGCCGTGGGTGATGGTGATGTGGGCTTAAATACTGGCGGAATGGGTGCATATTCACCCGCACCAATAGTTGATGAAAAGATGCATCAAAAAATTATTGATGAAGTGATGAAACCTACCATGCAAGGTTTAATTACTGAAGGTTCACCCTATCTTGGATTTTTGTATGCTGGACTCATGATAAATAACGGAGAATTAAAAGTCCTTGAATTTAATTGCAGATTTGGAGATCCGGAAACTCAACCTATTTTGCTCAGACTAAAATCAAGCTTGGTTCAGCTCTGTCTTGCTGCCGTTGAAGACCAGTTAGATTCTTATCAAATTGAATGGTCTAAACAACATGCTTGTGGTGTTGTCATTGCGAGTCAGGGTTACCCCGAAGACTACTTAAAAAATAATGAAGTTTCATTTAAATCTCCAAGTATGGATGGAATAAAACTATTTCATGCGGGAACAAAACTTTACAATGAAAAAGTTTTAACTTCAGGAGGTAGAGTTTTTTGCGCTACTGCTTTAGGTAAAGATCTTCAAGAAGCGCAATCAAAAGCCTATGATCTGGTAGAATCTGTATCCTTTGATGGAGCTTTCTATCGAAAGGATATTGGAAACAAAGGAATAAAATGAGTTTATTGGATAATTTTGTAAATGAATGTGACATTGCATTAAAAACATTATCATTTAAAAAAAGTGGGACTGGCAGATCATACCCAAGCAATCAAACCACCTCAAAACTTTCTAAAAAAGAAAAAAATTTATCAGCTCAACTCATGCGAATAAACTTAGCTGGCGAAGTAGCAGCACAAGCTCTTTATAGAGGGCAAGCAATGGTTTGTAAAGATGCTGAAGTAAAAGCTCATCTGGTTCAAGCTGGAGAAGAGGAAACTGATCATTTAATTTGGTGCAAAAAACGTTTGGAGGATTTAAATGGCAAACCCTCTCTTCTTAATCCAGTTTGGTATGCCGGTTCCTTTGCTATTGGCGCAATATTTGGAAGTCTCGGAGAGAAAACTAGCTTGGGTTTTGTTGAAGAAACTGAAAAACAAGTTGTTAAACACCTTGAGAGACACTTAGATAAAGTTTCTAAAAATGATGTTGAGACAATTGAAATTTTAAAGACCATGAGAGCTGATGAGGATGAGCATGCTCAAGAAGCCTCAGAAAATGGTGGAGAGTCACTATCTGAACCCACAAAAAAAATTATGAGCCTTACCGCTAAAGTAATGACATCCTCAAGTGCTTATATTTAGAAAGAGCCCCTCATCAAACTCTCTCCAATAAGAAATACCTTAATTTTATTCATTTTTAAATAATTCATATCTTCTCTCGATTTAATTCCAGATTCTGCAATAAATATATTGTTTTGTCTGAATGAATTTCTAAGACGAACCGAATTATTCAAATCTACTTCAAATGTTTCTAAATTTCTGTTGTTTACACCAATCAATGCATCTTCAAACCGGTCAACCCTCTTCAGCTCATTCTCATCATGCACTTCAATCAAATAATCAAGCTCTAACTTTTTAGCAATGGTGATAAAATCTTCTATTTGCTGATCAGTAAGAATGGAAGCGATTAATAAAATACAATCCGCACCAATGAGTTTAGATTCGTAAATTTGGTATTCATCAATCATAAAATCTTTTCTAAGAATAGGTAATGAAGTTATTTTCTTAACGTCTTTTAAATATTCAATGCTACCCATAAAGAAGTTTTCTTCAGTCAAAATTGATAAAGCCGATGCACCGAAGCTCTCATACTCCATTGCTATCTTTATAGGATCAAAATCTTCTTTGATGATTCCGGCACTTGGCGAGGCTTTCTTGATTTCCGCAATAATGGCTTCATCTTTGCTTGAGATATTATCCTTAAATTTACCCCTAGGAAGCTTGAGATTCTCTAAAGAACTTTTAATTTTCTCTAATGGAAATTCAGCCTTCTTGTGAACAAGGTTGGTTTTAGTATTAGCAACGATTTTTTGCAGAATACTCATTAGCTATTTGATACTCGAACGTAGGAAGCTAATTTATCTGCAGCCATGCCATTATTCATTAACTCAAATGCAAGCTCTACTCCATCTGCAATTGAGTTGACTCTTTTTGCAAGATACAAAGCTGCGCCAGCATTAAGGGCAATCATATCTTGCACAGCTGATTTCTCACCAGCAAAAGCTTCTCTAATTAATTGCAAACTATCATCGGGTGATTGAGCTGAAATTTCAGAGAGTGTCGACAAAGATAGACCGAAATCTTTCGGAGAAATTTCATACTCAGAGATAGAGTTATCTTTTAGTTCTGCAATGTAAGTTGAGTTTGTGATAGTTATTTCATCCAGCCCATCAAATCCATGCACTATCAGCACATGATCCATAGATAGATTCTTGGCAACTGATGCAAACGTTTTAACCAAGTCTTTCTGATAGACGCCTAAAATCTGCCTTCTTGCATCACAAGGGTTGGTATGAGGACCGAGCAAATTAAACAAGGTTTTTTTACCTATTTTCTGCCTTGCTGGCATCACATATTTCATAGATTGATGATGCAAAGGTGCAAACAAGAAAACAAAACCAACTCTCTTAAAAATTGTTTCAAGCTTTTCTCTGTCATGGGCTATGTCGGCACCAGCTGCTAATAAAAGATCTGCACTGCCAGACCTACTAGATACTGCCTTATTACCATGCTTGGTTACAGCGGCGCCTCCAGCAGCGGCCACAAAGGATGAGGCAGTTGAGCAATTAAAAGTATGCAAGCCCGAGCCACCTGTACCACAAGTATCTATATGATTTCCATCTCCAAATGAGTAAGTGAGAGATTTCTCTTTCATAACTCTAGCTGCAGCTGTGATTTCAGTTTCCTTGATGCCTTTTGCATTTAAGGCCAATAAAAATGCTTCGATAGAAAGATCGTCAACATCTCCAGTCATAATTGATTCAATTGCGGACTGCATAGAATGAAAATCAAGATCCTCTTTCTTTTCGAGCTGATTAATAAAATCTTGGATCATATATTTAAAAAATTATTTATTAATTGCATTCCATGGTGAGTATCAATTGATTCAGGGTGAAATTGAACACCATATATAGGTCTAGAGACATGCTCTACGCCCATAATGATTGAAGGGTCATCAACAATTGTAGAAATTACCTTTAAATCTTTGGGCAAACTTAGACTATCAATAATTAGGCTGTGATATCTCACTACTGAATATGGATCAGGGATATCTTTAAATAATATCGAGTTGAAGTGATTAATATTAGATTTTTTACCATGAAAAACTTCAGGAGCCTTAATGATCTTAGCTCCAAATGCTGCACCGATTGACTGATGACCCAAGCAAACACCTAATAATGGTACTTGAGCTTCTTTAACAATCTCCACAGAAATCCCAGCCTCGCTTGGAGTACAGGGTCCGGGGGAAATAACAATTTTTTCAGGTTTAAGAGAATGAATTTCAGAAACTGTTAATGCATCATTTCTTTTGACCAAGACTTCTTGGTCGCACTCTCCAATATAATGAACCAAGTTGTAGGTAAAAGAATCGTAATTATCAATTACTAAAATCATGAGATCATCTCCATGGCATCCATGAATACCTTGGATTTTTGTCTGCACTCTAACCATTCATTTTCTGGGATAGAATCAGCAACTATTCCCGCTCCAGCTCCTACATGAATTGTTTGATCTTTAATTACAGCTGTTCTAATTGCTATAGCTGTATCCATGTTTCCATTCCATCCTATGTATCCTATTGCTCCACCATAAATACCTCTTGAGCTTGGCTCTAACTCATTAATTATTTCCATCGCTCTGATTTTAGGAGCGCCAGATAATGTTCCTGCAGGCAATGCTGCTTTTAAAACATCAAAATAATTTAGCCCTGATGCTAATCTGCCAACCACATTCGATACTATATGCATGACATGAGAATACTTCTCGATAATCATTTTAGCTGTAACCTTCACTGACCCAATTTCAGAAACGCGCCCAACATCGTTTCTACCAAGATCAATAAGCATAAGATGCTCGGCTATTTCTTTTGGATCATTAAGTAATTCTGCTTGATTAGATTGGTCTTCTGCTGAATTTTTTCCTCTTTTTCTTGTTCCAGCCATTGGTCTGAGGGTAACTTCTTGATTTTCTAGTCTAACTAAGATTTCAGGAGATGCCCCTACAATCTGACATTCATCTAAATTTAGATAATACATATATGGGGAAGGATTCAATTTTCTTATTGCTTTATATAAATCAAAGGGATCACGATCAAAATTTGCTGAAAAATCTTGAGCCAAAACAACCTGCATCACATCCCCTTCTGCGATGTAATTTTTAATCCTGCTCACAGCATCAAGATATTCTGCCTTTAAGAAATTTGATTTAAATTCAAATGTGTTTTTTATGTCTTTAAAGTTGTCAGATTCTGAGGAAATTGGTTTAGATATAAGACTTTCAATCTCATCTAATTGTGAGCAGGCAAATTCATGCGTCATATTTTGAAGACAAGCATTAAAAATAATTTGTGTTGAATTGTTTAAATTATCAAAGACTATGAGCTTTTCAGCCTTGACTAACATAATATCAGGCATATGCTCAGCAAACTTTGATCCCTTACCAGGCAGCATGGCTATTTTAGCTTCTGCATATTGAGAGCTTTCATAGGCAAAAAAACCAACATAGCCCCCATGAAATCTTGGCAAATCTTCTAAGTTTGGTGATCGATGCTGAGAAGTTATTTCTTCAATTGCTTGCAAAGGATTTCCAGCAATAAATTTGTTGGTAGCCCCGTCAATTGATGTTTCAATGGTATTGCCTGAAACTTTAATGGTATCAATGCAACCAAACCCAATAATTGAGTATTGCGCCCATCTCTCACCTCCCTCCACTGATTCAAATAAAAAATTATTTTTTTGGTCTGCTATTTTTGAATACAAAGATAGTGGTGTATCTCCAGGAGCTGAAACTTTTCTGCTAATAGGCAGAACTGTAAAATTATCCTTTTTAAAGTTGTTATATTCTTCTTTTGCAATCATTAGATTTATTTTTAAAGATTGATTTTGTCGCCCTCAGCAATTTGATTTTTAGAAAACCACCCTTGATTAACTTCAACCGCCATCCTGGCCTTTTGGGAAGAGCAAACAGACTCCTCTGAAAAGGGGACCATATCATAAATCTCTAGTATTCTTCCATCGGTTGAGAGATAGGCAACACTCAAGGGAATTGAAGTATTTTTCATCCACATGCATTGTTTTTTACTGGATGGCCAAATAAAAATCATTCCATGGTTTTTTTTAAGAGATGATTGGAACATCAAACCTTTGCTTCGAGATTCATTTGTATTTGCAATACTTAGTGAAAGCTTTGCTGATTTTCCCTCAAAAGTCGCCTCTAAGTTCCCATAAGATTGGGTAGAAAGAATAATTAAACTTAAGCTAAGAAATTTTTTGACGGAAACTCTGAATAGTTTCTTCATAATCTGATGACCCAAAAATTGCTGATCCTGCGACAAATACATTGGCCCCAGCCTCAGAGACACTGGCAATAGTATCAAGATTGATGCCGCCATCAACTTCAAGGTGGATATCTTTATCTTGCTGATCAATCATTGCTTTTACATCTTGTATTTTTTTTAAAGTGCTCGGAATAAATTTCTGCCCGCCAAATCCTGGATTCACACTCATCAATAAAACTAAATCGATGTCTTGAATAATATTATCTAGAACAGATGCTGATGTTGCTGGGTTTAATGCAATGCCCACTTTACAGCCAAGATTTTTAATTAAATCTATAGTTCTTGCAACATGTTTAGTAGCCTCTGGGTGAAAACTAATTAAATCTGCACCTGCCTCAGCAAAACTTTTGGCAATTTCATCAACCGGTTCAACCATTAAATGAACATCAATAAAATTTTTAATGCCATCATCTCTTAGAGATTTACACACCATAGGACCAATGGTTAAATTTGGTACATAATGATTGTCCATAACATCAAAATGAATCCAATCGGCTCCAGCATGCATAACAGAATTAACTTCTTCTCCCAAGCGTGCAAAGTTTGCGGAAAGGATGGATGGCGCAATGAGAGATTGATTGTTCATAGTTAATTAATTTTCTTCTTTTAGTGATGCCCTTGCAAGCTCTAACCTCTCAATAGTACCAATATCTATCCAGAGTGAGCGATCTTGATGAGCGGTAATTTCTTGCTCTTTGATAAGTGGCTTCATTATTGTATTCCAAAGATCAAATGGGAAATCTAGGTTTAAATACTCCTTTAAAATTTTTGGATTAATTAATGAGATGCCTGACCAAGTCAAATCATTTACTCTCTCATTGACGACCACTGAACTACCAAGAAGAGAGAAGTCTCCGTCTTGATTATGATTTGGGTTGGAGATACCAATTAAATGTGCTGCCTCAGTAGAGCTGGGCAGTCTGGTTAGATCAATCTCAGAGAAAATATCTGCATTACATAATATAAATGGATCTTCTCCTAGTTGATCCATGGCATTCACCAAAGCGCCTCCTGTCCCATAAGGGAATGGCTCCTCAATAAAATTTATATCTTGATAATGAGAATGGTTTCTTAAGGATTGTTTTATTTGCTCGCCTAAATATGAAATGTTAATTACAAACTCATTGACGCCAAGTTTTGAAAGTTTATTGATCTGATCTTCGATTAAAGAAGATGGCCCAACTTTTAATAGGGGCTTAGGAGTTTTTAAAGTTAAAGGCTGAAGTCTTTTCCCTTCTCCAGCAGCAAGAATCATCGCTTTCATATCATTAATAATTTACTTTTTAATTTTGGTTCAATTTCTTCTATTAAATATTCTTTGCAAGCCCAATTATCAGGAATAATGGAAATCAAGTTCTTTAAAATTAAAGGCATATCCTTTAGACGAAAACCTTTATCCTCATGAAGATGCAGTCTTGATAAAACCCCTAAAATCCTTAGATTTCTCTGCACACCGCCCCATCTAAAAAGCTCAAATGCATCAATGGAGCCATCAAGGAAATGTGATTTTTCTTGAAAATATTTCAAGGCTTTTCTTGTTGCACCATGATCAGCTGAACGATAATGATCTAGTAAAATTCCTGCTAAATCTATACCAATTGGTCCTCTGGATAGATCTTGAAAATCTATTACAAAAATTTCATTTCTTTCGGATAAAATTAAATTTCTTCTTTCAAAATCAAAGTGACAATTAACATGTGGTTGGATGGATAATTCGCTCGAGGTTTTTTCTATTAATTTTTCTATAGAAGAATCAACCTTTACATCTAAAAACTGGTTGCAGAAAATCTCACTAAATAACATCATTTGATTTATGAGATCGGCGCTTTCAAGTGGTGGGATATTTAAATTCGGAATCGTCTGAATTTCTATTAATAGATCTAGACACTTAAGAGTTAATTCCTCGTAATCGATGCTATTTCCAACCTGCAATAGATTCAAATCCCCAAGATCATCTTGAATGGTAATGCCCAATTCAGAAGAGCTGCATAACACTTTGGGAGAATTAATTTGATGCTCTAAAAAAATATTTGCAATTTTAATGAACTGAGCATGACTCCCCTTTTGTGGATCTAAAAAACACAAGATGAAGCTAGCATCATCTTGAATAAGTCTCCAGTATTCTCTTCCGCTTGCTTCATTTTTTAAGGCAACGGCTTGCTGAGATGCATATCCACAACTGGCGCTAAGTTTTAAAATATCTTTTTCGTTCAAATTAACTATTTTTTATTTCATCTGGCAAAGGCGTGTCATCCGGTAAAAAGAAATCGAGCGCTAGCTGATCAAAGGGAACGTCAGCGTAATGACTAAAATCTTTCATTCCAGCCTCATATAAGATCAGGTCATCTATACAAAAATTACCTGAAAATTCTTCTGAATTTTTATTAAAAATTTCATATGCTGCATCTGCCATTATTTCAGGCGTTCTTGAAATATTCATTAATTCCTCTCCGCCTAAAATATTTTTTACTGCTGCAGTTGCTATAGCGGTTCTGGGCCATAAACCATTAACTGCTATGCCATCAGGTTTTAATTCTTCGGCCATACCCAAAACACACATACTCATTGTAAATTTTGCCATTGTGTATGCTAGATGTGGGCCAAACCATTTTGGTTTCATATCAAGAGGCGGAGCTAAATTTAATATATGAGCATTGTTTGATTGTTTAAGATGTGGGATACAGTACTTACTTACCAAATAAGTCCCTCTTCCATTAATTTGATGCATTAAATCATATCTTTTCATATCTGTGTCTGGTGTGCTGGTCAATGAAATTGCAGATGCATTATTGACACAAATATCAATTCCGCCGAAGTGGCTAACAGTTTGCTCAACAGCAGCTCTAACATTTGCTTCATCACGTACATCTAAAATAATTGGCAAAGCTTCTCCGCCCGCAGCTACGATTTCATCCGCTGCCGTGTATATAGTTCCAGCGAGTTTTGGGTGAGGCTCTGCTGTTTTTGCCGCTAATACGACCTTCGCGCCATCCTTAGCAGCTCTTTTACCAATTTCAAGACCTATTCCTCTACTACCCCCAGTGATAAATAACACTCTGCCTTTTAAACTCATTTTATGTCTCCAACTTTTATAATAATTATTGCTTGATGTTGCATTTTTAAACAGGTTGATGCAAGTTAAGGGATTATTATAAGCTTTAGAAATGAGGACGACTATGAATGTAGATTTTATTTTTGATTTTGCGAGTCCAAATGCATACCTATGCCACAAAGCAATTCAAAATCTTGAAAAAACTCATGATATAAAATTTAACTATGTGCCCTGCCTTCTTGGAGGCATTATGAAACTGACTAACAATCAACCTCCCATGATAACTTTGGCTGAAATTCCCAATAAAATGAAATATGAATTCGATACTGCCTTCAACAGATTCATCAGGGAACACAACATTACAAAATTTAAAATGAATGAGCATTTTCCCGTCAACACTATATCTCTTATTAGAGGTGCGATAGTTGCGCAAAAAAATGATTTTTTTAACTCCTATCTAGAAATAGTTTTAAGTGGGCTTTGGGAGCAATCTCTTAAGCTTGATACACCAGAAGCACTGCATGCACTGTTAACAAAAAATAATTGTCATGCTGATATGATCATTGATGGAATTGCTCAAGATGAAATAAAAGCAGAATTAATTGCTAATACAAGTAAGGCTGCTGAAAAAGGGGCATTTGGAATTCCAACTTTTTTTGTAGGAGACGAAATGTTCTACGGAAAAGACACCTTGAGAGAACTTAAAGAAATGGCTTCTTGAAGCTTTAATTATTGAAATTTAAAGAACCACAATACCAGCCCACAAAGAGCTTCCTTGCATTTATCTTTGTTCTTTTTGCTAATCTGCAATTAAGTGCATCTTATCTTGATCAATTAGAGCAATATCAATTTCAAGGTTGCAGTAATGCAACGTATCCCAAACTAACAAATAAGCATGCATCTGGAACTATTGATGCTGGAAGAATAGACATTCAATCAAACGGTGATATTTCACTTGATGAAAATGTCTTAATTGGATTAAGCAATGGTCAGGTTATAGCCTCTAGTGCAATCTATTCTAAAAATCAGAACTTTATTCAAGATATAAAAAATGGGGATATCTACCATTCTGATAATTACTATAAATTTTTAAACGGCTCATTAGTAAAAGATTCTGGTGAGATCAAGCTCATTGATGGAGCAGCCTATTTAAGAGAAAGAAATTTATTGGTTAAATATCAATCATTGGTAGGAAATTTAAATCAAAGCCTTGAATTTAATAATGCCAGCCTTACTTCTTGCAATGATAGCTCAGAGGGTTGGGAAATCCAGGCTAAATCTATCAAAATTAATGAAGAGTCACGTCGCGGTTACATTGAGGACCTGAGCCTTAAGATTCTTGATAGAACAATTTTAAAGCTCCCTTATTTGCCCTTCCCCGCAACAACAAAAAGACTGAGTGGTTTTCTGGAACCCGAATTGAGCTTCACCTCTGATGGAGTCGATCTTTTTTTACCATACTTCTGGGTGCTATCTGATAAATCAGATCTAACATTTGCTCCAAGAGTTCTGAAAGATAGGGGTATAGGATTGGAGGGAAATTATAGATATCTAACAAAATCTAATTCAGGTTCTATGAATTATTTTGATCTGATGTTTTTTCCTGAAGATCAAGAATTTAAAAAAGACTATGAAATAGCTGATGGTGACAGATGGGCTTTTCGCTTGAAAGAAAATAGAAGCTTTTCTAATCTCACTACTTCAATTGATTGGGCTAAATCCTCTGACTCAATGGTTTTACTTGATTTACCTTCTAGCCTAACAAGTATAGCCAATCAAAGAGATCATTATCTGCAGCAATCAGTATCAATGAATATGCTAATAAATAATTTCTCAATTAGCATTCTGCGCGAGGGCTTTCAAAGCTTGAATCCATTTATTAATAATGGGTATATCAAAAAACCTGAATTAAATCTTCAATATCAGCAATATGGCCCTTCAGTCACATATTTTGCTAGAGCCAATTATGCAAACTTCGATATAAATAAAAATCATTTTTTTCTTGATAATAGCAAAACAGTACAACAGATTGGAAAAAGGTTTTTTACAGAAATTGGAGCAGGAACTCTCCAAGATTTTGGGTATTTTGATCTCTCAATAAATGGATCGTTTTTATATAAAAAATATAACCTTGATGACATTAAAATAAACTCTAAAGCAACCTCAATCCCTTCGGTTAAAATAAAAATTTCATCTTTGTTCAACCAATCTTCTAAAGATAGCTTTTCACTTTTTATACCTGAGCTTGTTTATCAAAGAACTTCATATAAAGATCAGTCCACGGACCCTATCTTTGATCTTCACCAACGCAATTTTGGAAACTTTAATAGACTAAATACTAACTATTTTTTTGGTAAAGATAGAGTGCCTGATACAGAATTTTTGCTCGCTAGATTAAAGTTACAAAAAAGAATGAATGACGGCTCTAGGCTAAATTTGCAAGTCATCAAAAAAAATGAGTTAGAAGAAAGTCGAATAATTAATTCGATGCTTAATCGGCCAATTGGAAAAGATAGCCAAATTGGCACGAATGTATCTTTTGAAAATAAAATTCTTAAAACATACTTTACAGCTAACTACTCTCAGAAAAGAAATAAACTCAATTTTGGGCAGACAGGAATAGAAATTCAGCTTCCAGAAACTCGATTAATCTTATCAAGAAACTTTCAAACTAATGTCCCTCTTTTAAACTCTGAAGATAAATTAGACTATGTAGAATTTTCAATTGAACGATCAATGTCTAAGGGCTATAAATTTATTGGTGGAATAAGCAAGGATTTAGATTCTAAGAAAAATTTAGAGAGTTATTTTGGTTTTGGTTTTGAGAACTGCTGTCTAGCTTTCAAAGTTTATGCATCAGACAAAAGACTTTCAAAATATAATCTTCTTAATTTCCAGTCTCTACAATTTAATAATATGGATTGGGATAAAATGATTTCTATAGAAAACAAAAGTAGAATCAATTTTGAGTTTGAGTTGAAGGGGCTGACAGGCGGAAACAACAATAAGAGAAATAGGTTTTTCTCAAATGCTTTTTCGAACCTTTGATAAAATAAAGTGTCTTAACATTTTATAAATATTCTTACCGTTCAATACCTTTGTAAACATTTAATTAAGTACAATAATGATTATGAGAAAAAATATATATATTACCCTATCAATCCTCCTTGCTCTGCCACTAAGTGCAAAGATTGAAATCCTTGATAGGGTTGCAATTATTGTGGGAGAAGGAGTGGTCCTGGAATCACAAGTGAACAACATGCTTGCAAATATTGAAAAAAGATATCAAGAGCAAGGTGCGCCTATGCCACCTCAGGAAGCTTTACTAGAACAAGTTCAAGAGCGACTCATTATAGAAGAATTGCAGCTACAAATGGGCAGACAGGCTGGGATAAGAGTTGGAGATGGTGAGTTAAATCAAGCATTTGAAAATATCGCACAAACGAATGGATTGTCTCTTGAGGAATTTATAAAAACATTGGAGGCTGAGGGTGAATCTTATGAAGAATTGAGATCACAGGTAAGGAAGGAGATGATAATTCAAAGAGTTCAAAGAGGTAAAGTAGGAAGAGCGGTAGACATAACCGAACAAGAATTGGATGGCTTTTTGGCAACAGAAGGAGCTGTCAAAGAATTATCTCCTGAACTGTTTGTGCGTCAAATCCTTGTTTCGGATCAAAATAAAGCTGACTCACTCTTAATAAAAATAAATAATGGAGAAGATTTTGCTGATCTTGCTAGGAAAAACTCAAAAAGCAGCAATGCTTCTTCTGGTGGTGAAATGGGCTGGAGAAATCTTGCTGATTTACCCAGCTTATTTGCAGGCGCCCTTAAAAATAAGAAAAAAGGATACATTTCTCAGCCATTAAAAAGTGGTTCAGGCTTTTATATACTTAAACTTGAGGACAAACGAGGTGATCTTGTACGCTTTGAAGATCAGTGGAATGTTCGTCATATATTAATGATGACAACAAAATTAAGAGATGAAACTTTTACAAAAAAAGAACTAGAGGAAGTTAGAAAAAGGGTCTTGGATGGAGAAGATTTTAGTCTACTGGCTAAAGAATTTTCTGAAGATCCTGGCTCTGCAAGTCGAGGCGGTGATTTGGATTGGCTCAGCCGAGGCAAAACTGCTCCAGCTTTTGAAAAAATGATGCTGGAATCTCCGGTTGGGGAAATCTCTCCTGTTTTTGAGTCTGAATTTGGTTTTCATTTTCTTCAGGTGCTGGATACTAGAACAGAAGACTTAACTGAAGAAGTTATTAAAGACAGGGCCTATGGTATTTTGTTTGCTAGAAAATTTGATGAGGAATTAGAAAATACTCTTCGCACAACAAGAGCTGAAGCATTCGTAGAATTCAAAGAACTAGATTGAATCGACTCCTCTACTCTCATGGTGAACCCGCAGGCATAGGCATTGACTTAATTCTGCATCTATCTAAGTCAAAGTTTTGGCAAGAAATGCGCTCCTGTTTGATCTGTATTGTTGATTTTGAGCTATTAAAATCAAGAGCTAAGCTTCTTAACTTAAAGATTCAGTTCGTTGAAATCAAGAGCTTGAAATTGGCAAAAAAAAATAAGCTTGGAACGGTCCAATTTATTCAATCTGCAAATTGTAAAGATTTATCCCCAGGCTCTCTTAATCCTAAAAATGCAAAATATGTTTTAGATAATCTCAATTTTGGAATTGCTGAGTGCCTTAAAAAACAAAGAGTTGGCTTGGTAACTGGCCCAATCCAAAAGAGTAATATTATTGATGGCGGGTTCAAAACCTTTCAAGGTCATACTGAGTGGATTCAAAAGAAAACTAAATCTAAGAATGTAGTCATGTTGCTCTCTTCAAAAAATATTAAAGTTGCCCTCGCTACAACTCATATTCCGTTAACAGAAGTAGCAAAAAATATTCGTAAGGCAAAATTAATTGAGATAATTCAAACCTTACACACTGGTTTAAAAACAAAATTTAAAATCAAGAAGCCATCAATAACTGTCCTAGGATTAAATCCGCACGCTGGTGAGGATGGCAAAATAGGTGAAGAAGAAATCAAGAAAATAAATCCAGCAGTAGAGGTTTGTAGGGGTATGGGTATAAATGCCTCATATGCAATTTCAGCTGATACTGCTTTTACAGCTAAAAAATTAAAGCAAACAGATGCATATCTTGCGATGTATCATGATCAAGCTTTACCAGTTTTGAAGGCCCTAAGTTTTGGTGAAGCAGTGAATATTACTCTGGGAACTGGAATTGTAAGAACATCTGTAGATCATGGAACAGCTTTAGACATTGCTGGAAAAATGAAGCCCAACCTTGGATCAATCAAAGAAGCTATAAAAGCAGCAGAAGTTCAGCTTAAATGAGTGATAGAGCACATCGACGAAAGCTAGGCCAAAATTACCTTATTGATCCAGTCATCTTATTTGAAATTGAAAGAGCAATAAATCCTCAAAAAAATAATCTCTTTTTTGAGATTGGTCCTGGTACTGGCGCTTTAACAGAATACTTAATGAGTCAAAATACAAGGGTCATAGCAATGGATCTTGACCAAAAAAATATCATCGCACTCTCAGAAAGGTATAAAGATGAAGAGCATGAGTTCATTCATGGGGATGTGTTAAAAGCACCTCTAGAATTTCTAAATAAAACTAAACACAGGGTCGTTGGGAATCTTCCTTATAATATTTCTACGCAAATAATTATTAAATTAATTAATTTTTTCGATGGAATTGAAGATATGCATTTTTTAGTTCAAAAAGAAGTGGCGCAAAGAATCTGTGCTTCAAATCAATCTGGAGATTGGGGCAGGCTTGGAGTAAAAATTGCTGCATTGTTTGAGGCAACTATTTTGTTTGATGTTCCACCTGAATCCTTTGACATTAAACCCAAGGTCCAGTCCTCATTTATTAGACTCATCCCTCGAGTCAATCCTTTGATTGCCTTAAGCAAATTCATGGAGTTTTCAAATTTAGTCGATCAATCTTTTGCTAATAAAAGAAAAGGGATTAAAAACAATCTCAAAAGATTTGAAATCAATTATGAAAAGCTGCATATCAATCCACTTGCAAGAGCAGAAGAATTATCTATTGAAGATTTTATTGCAGTTTTTCAAACCACAGATATTTAAATGAGCACCTATGTTATTGGGGATGTCCATGGCTGTTTTGATCAATTTATACGATTGGTAAAAAAAATTGATTATGACAGTAAAAAAGATCAAATTATCCTAACGGGTGATCTAGTGAACAGGGGGCCAAAATCTCTTGATGTTTTGAATTACTGCATGGCAGACAAAAATATTACCACTGTATTGGGTAATCACGATCTTTACTTGCTTTACTTGATAAGTATTAACCAGGGCAAAGGTAAGTTAAAAAAAATAGTTGAAGCAGAAAACAATAAACAAATTTTTGAATGGCTCATTACACGCCCCCTTCTCATTCAGGCTTTCAATCAATCGACAAACAATAAATTCATTATCACTCATGCTGGCATTCCAGAAATTTGGTCTCTAGAAAAAGCTCAAGATCTTGCTGATGAAGTTTCCCAAGCGCTGACCAATCATCCATCCAGGGTACTGAAAGCAATGTGGGGCGATGACCCTAAGTCTTGGAGGGAATCATTAACAGGAAATGAGAGATATCGAATTATTATCAACTACCTTACTAGAATGAGGTTTCTGAGCAATGCTGCTTGCTTGGACTTGAAAAACACAAGTGCAAAAGCTTCTAAAGGATCTAAACCGTGGTTTCACTATGAATCTGCATCCTATAAAAAAATGAAGCAATATTATGTATTTGGTCATTGGGCATCTTTAAATGGTCAAACAAATAACCCTCATTTTATTGGTTTAGATACTGGCTGCGTCTGGAAAGGTAAGCTTACAGCTCTTAGAATGGATGATTTAGAGAAAATTTCGGTAAAGTATTAGCATGAAAATTTTCCAGGTTGGCGGATCTGTAAGAGACGAATTACTTGGGGTTGAACCCAAAGATCGTGACTGGGTTGTAGTAAATTCTAGTCCAGAAGAAATGGAAGAAAAGGGATTTAAACCCATAGGTAAAGATTTTCCAGTCTTCCTTCACCCAGATACCAATGAAGAATATGCCTTGGCTAGAACTGAAAGAAAATCTGGTGTTGGCTATAAAGGGTTTAAATTTTATTTTGATTCAAGCGTCACCCTAGAAGAAGATCTAAAACGAAGGGATTTTACAATTAATGCAATGGCCAAAGATGATAATGGTCGTATTATTGACCCTTATGGAGGTAGAGTAGATTTAAAAAATAAAATATTTAAACATGCCTCGCCTGCGTTTGAAGAAGACCCACTTCGAGTCCTAAGGTTTGCAAGATTTAAATCATATAAACAACTCCATGATTTTTATCTGCATGAAGAAACAAAAATTTTGTTTGACAAGATTGTTGCTTCAACAGAACTAAAAGATCTGTCACCTGAAAGAGTATGGATGGAAACCAAAAAAGCTCTTGAGAATAATTTTAGTGATCAATTTTTTGAAACTTTAATTCAGTACCATTTAACAGACCCATGGTTTAAAAATCTTAAAAGCGTTTCGTGTGATGGAGATTTGCCTGAACTTAAATGGGCTGATATGCAAAGAATAAATCAATTTCAACTCTGTGCATCATTGCCAGTCCCAAACTCATTTATAAAAGTTCTGGAATCTTTAAAACAAGTGATTAATTTGGTTGACTGTAAAAATAAATCAGAAAAATTGGGATTAGTTGAAAAGATGCAAGTACCTCGCAATTATCAAATATTGATGCATTGCAAACAATATGAATCCTTGAATGAGCATCGGGACTACTTAGAGAAAATATTTCAATCTGTCATGGCAATAGATTTCTCAGTATTGGCAGGCGTGAATGAGTCTGAAGTTTCGAATCAAAAACAATTGCTTTATCATGAAGCCTTACAAGAGATCATATGAACAAAAGAATTCTTATTACTGGAGCAGCAAAAAGAATAGGCAAAGAAATGGCCTTATCATTTTTTAATAAAGGCTGGGACATTGTGATTCACTACAATAGCTCCAAAGAGGAAGCTGAGGCTCTGGCTCATAAAATGAATTCTGAAAGAAGTAATAGTGCCATGCTTGTTCAAGCAAATCTTGATAATGCAAATGAAGTTGAAAAGTTAGCAGAAAAAATACTATCAAAAAATGGCAGCATTGATGCATTGATTAACAATGCCTCGACCTTCTACCCTACTCCAGTTGGAACTTTCTCAGAAGAAAATTGGAATGCTCTCATGGGCAGTAATTTAAAGGCACCGCTCTTTTTAATTCAGTCACTTCATAAAGAACTAGAAAAAAATAAAGGCTTTATTATCAACGTCACTGATATTAATGTTGATAGGGCTTTGGTCAATCATTCAATTTATCTTGCCGCAAAATCTGGTTTGCAAACTCTCACCAAATCACTTGCAAAAGAATTGGCTCCTTACATAAGAGTCAATGCAATAGCTCCTGGTGCAATCTTGGAGCCACCAAACACAGAATGGACATCAGAACAAAAAAATAACATTATTAATGCAGTTCCTATGAAGAGAATGGGGACCGAAAAAGATATTGTAGATGCTGCAATATACCTTTCTGAGGCAGAATATGTGACCGGTCAGATATTAAATATAGACGGAGGGAAATCTTTATAATGAATGACTCTAATTCAAATAATCCAGACGGTAATAAAATTTTCTCAGGCACTAAGGAGGTCGCCGAGAATCTTAAGTTCAATGAGTCTGGATTACAGGAGTGGCTAGAAGCAAATATTTCCTCGGCTGGAAAAATTATAGAAATTGCTCAATTTAAAGGGGGTCAATCAAATCCCACATATAAAATTACAACCGAAAATCAAAAATTTGTTTTACGCAGAAAACCTCCTGGGGTTTTATTGCCATCTGCTCATGCCGTAGATAGAGAATACAAGGTGATAACCGCTCTTCAACAAACCAAAGTTCCTGTGCCTAAAACTTATGGCCTTTGTGAGGACGAAGAAATTATAGGGACGCCTTTTTTTATTATGGATTTCCTTGATGGAAATATTTATTGGGACCTATTGTTGAGTGATAAGTCTCCAGCAGAAAGAAAAGAAATCTATGCAAGCAAAAATAATGTCATTGCCCAGCTTCATATGGTTGATTATCAATCAGTTGGATTATCTGATTATGGTAAGCCTGGAAATTATATTGCTAGACAAGTTTCTAGATGGACCAAACAATATATAGCTTCAGAGACAAAGGATATTCCAGCAATGAACAACTTGATAGATTGGCTTCCATCTAATATTCCTGATGAAGATGAGACCACAATTGTTCATGGAGATTATCGACTCGATAATATGGTTTTCAATCCAAATAATAATGTTATGGGAGTATTGGATTGGGAGCTTTCAACTCTCGGACATCCTATCGCAGACTTCAATTATCACTGCATTAGTTGGAGAAATATTCCAGAACTTGGTGATGAAAAATTCTGTCAAGAAAATGGCATTCCAACTGAAAAAGAATACAGAAATATGTATTCTGAAATTACTGGCAAAAACCTTGATGAGCATTGGGAGTTTTATACCATTTTTAATATCTTTAAACTGGCCGGGATTCTCCAAGGAATTATGGGCAGAGTAAGAGATGGAACTGCAGCAAGTAAGCATGCTGAAGATCGAGGAAATCAAGTTGCTCCCCTAGCAGAAGCTGCTTGGGATTTGGTAGAAAAAAACTATAAATAAACTCATAATATTTCTTCAAGTGGTTCAGATACAAAGCGATATTTAACTATCTCATCACTCTCAAAAAGTATTTCCTCATCATTGCTTAATTGCAACACTATATCTATATCAAGAGTTCTTGAGGAGAATTTTGGGCTATTTCTATCTCTTCCAGAGCTATTTTCAATATCTTTTAATTTTTGATTTAGGCTCTCAAAAGATAGTGAAGATGTCCCGCAAAAGATAAGGTTTAAGAAATCGTCTCCATCAAAACCCTCCGCTTGAGTTTTGTATATTGAGGAGCATTTTGTTTCGGTAAGGATTTTGCTCAGCGAAGCAATGGCCAAATCTAGGTTTGACTCTGGGTTAATATTACTCCCAAGCGAAAGGTAGTACTTCATTATCTGTGGATAATTACTCCAACATCTTCCGCATGCCTTAGCGCGCCTGGCTTAGAAACTCTTAATTTTAGTGAATCAACTTTATATTCATTTTTTACAAGATCAGCAATGCCCTCAGCCAAGGTTTCTTGGAGCTGGAATTCAGACTCCTCAACAAACTTAATGATTCCTTTGGTAATTTTTTTATAATCAATAGTGTCTTCAATGGCATCAGTTTTTGCAGCCCTCTTACAATCAAACGTCATCTCTAGATCTATGCTTACTTCCTGTCGAACCTCCCGCTCCCATCCAAAGATTCCAATGATTGTTTGAACTCTTAAGTCTTTTATATAAATTAAATCTTCCATTTTACTTCTTCCCCAAAGGCCAGCGCGGTCGAGCATGGGAGTTTAGCTGAAATGTTCCTTCATCTGTTTTCAAGCTTCCTAAGTATGCAATCATTGCTGCATTGTCTGTGCAATGAGCAATTGGTGGATATAAAACATTAATATTTAACGATTCCTGAAGAGTGGAGATTTTTTCTCTGAGCAATTTATTCGCCGCTACTCCACCAGCCAACACAATGCCCTCTCTCCCAGTATCTGTTAAAGCTTTGGATATTTTCTTCACAAGCACCTCTGTGGCTGCATGCTGAAAAGATGCGCAAATATCTGCTTGAATAACCTCAGTAATTTTTTCTAGATCTTGAACTGCATAGAGCACAGAAGTTTTGAGGCCGCTAAAACTGAAATCATAGTCGTCGCTGTGCAGCATTGGCTGTGGGAATTGGAATTTTTTTGGATCACCATGCTTAGCCATTTTTTCTATCTCAGGACCACCCGGATAACCTAAGCCAATAAGCTTAGCAACCTTATCAAAGGCTTCTCCAACTGCATCATCCCTTGACTGACCTAAGATCTCGTAATCATTCAAACCCTTAACATCAATAATCAGTGAATGACCTCCAGAGACAAGAAGCGTTAAAAAAGGAAAATCTAATTTCTCTCCACCAAGAAATGGAGCCATCAGGTGACCTTCAAGATGATTCACAGGTATCAATGGCTTATTAAGAGCAAGTGCTAGCCCTTGAGCAAAATTTTCGCCTATTAATAATGTTCCTAACAATCCTGGACCTGCAGTGTAAGCTATCTGATCAATATTGCTTGGATGAATGTCTCCTAATGCTTTCTTATATATATGGGTAATTTTTTGGCAATGATCTCTAGAAGCAAGTTCTGGTATCACACCGCCATACTCTGCGTGAAGTTCAATCTGAGAAAAAACTGCTTCTCCTACCAATCCCTTATCAGAATCATATAAGGCTAAAGCTGTTTCGTCACAAGATGTTTCAATACCTAAAGTAATCATAAAAAAGTTTTTGCATTCACTACATAAAAAGAATAAACTACCCAGCAATTATGCCTTCTATAATAATAAAAGAAACAGAATACTTCGACGTTGGTCTTAGAAAATTTAAGCGTGCTTGTGAAAAAGCTGCGATCGTTCCTGAGATCCGCGCTAGAGAGTTCTATGAAAAACCAACTGCTGTAAGAAAGAGAAAAATGGCTGCTGCAATCAAGCGAGCACACAAAACCAACAGAAAATTTAGTTTCTCAAGGCAAAGATCTTATCGTTAATTTGTCTCTTCTAGACACAATCAATCAAGACTTAAAAGCAGCAATGCTAAGCAAGGATGTCATTACTCGCGATACTTTAAGAATGTTGATCTCAGATATTAAAAAATTTGAGATTGATGAAAGAGTGGAGGCTGATGATGCCAAAATTTCCAGTTTAATTAACAAGAATGTAAAGCAGCGAAGGGACTCAATAGAGCAGTTTAAAAATGGTGGTCGTGATGACCTTGTTGCTACCGAACAAAATCAACTAGATGTAATTCTAAAGTATTTACCAAAGCAATTATCTGAAGAAGAAATCCAGTCACTCATCCAAGAGGGAATCGCAGCAGTCTCGGCTGAAGGCATGCAGGATATGGGAAAACTAATGGGTCATCTTAAGCCTAAATTTGAAGGAAAGGCTGATATGTCAATTGTCAGCAAGCTTGTAAAAAATTTGCTGGCATAAATTAATAACACTAGATCAAAAAATCTAGTGCTTATAAGATGAGGGCTTCTTCTCTGTATTTATATATCTTTCGGTTAATTTGGTAGATCGTGAGCTTAAGTCTTGCAATTTGCCTTCTATCATTACAATTTTAGGGAAAGACGATGGTTCTAATGGGTCTCCATCCCAAACAATGACATCTGCTAATTTTCCAGTTTCAATTGATCCTCTATTATTAAGCCTAAAAGTTTGCGCTACAGTATTTGACATTCCCTTGATTGCTGTTTCATAAGACATGCCATAAGCAACAGCATTTCCTGCTCCCTGCCGCATAAGATGATAGTTGTGACTTCTTTGGGTACTAAACATAATAGGAACGCCAGCTTGATCAAGAATCTTTCCAAGATCCAGGCTTGATCCAAGCTCATCAAATGAATTAGGTATATTGTCCATTGGATCAATAATTACAGGGGTGTTGCTCTCTTTCAATTGGTCTAAGACCATTGGAGCCTCTTCCACGCTAACTAAAACTAGATTTAAACCATATTTTTTCTTCATTGATAATGCTTGCAAAATATCAACTGCTCTATTTGTTTCTACAACAAATGGCATATCATCATTAACTACTTTGCCTAATGCAGTAATATCTTGTGCTTGAAGCTCTAATTGATCAGCTAAGTTCATTTCCAAAATTTCTTCAATTGATAAAGTCTTAACCAACTTTCCAATATCTAGTAGTGATTCAAGTATTGATAAAGTTTCAGCACGTGAACCGAAAGAAGCTCCTAACCTTCCAAACATAGCTATATCTTTAGAACCCTTAATCTCTAAGCTTCCATCTAAAATAAAATGAGAGCCTAATCCAAAAATTGGAAAGGAAGATGAGCCTGGAGTGCTGATAGCGCTAGTTACACCGTTGCTCCTATTCCAGGGGATTCCAGTTGAATGGGGGTTAAATGCATTGAAGATACTGAATCCAGCACTCAAAAGATCTGACTCATCATCTCGAGTTACATCCAAGGCATTAATCTCAACAATACCCAGATTGCTCATTGGTGAAATCAATCCAGGTGTTACTGGTAAGCCATTCACCTCAATTACTCTAGTGTTTCCATCAATAATTAAATTAGTGCCAACACCAACGATTATTTTGTCAGAAATTAAAATATCTTGAGTCTTTGCGCTGTCTCCATTACCTAGGTGAACTAGACCGCCCTTAAGTAAGATAGTTTCTGATGAAAGATTAAGTATAAAAATTAAGAATAATGATAAAGATAGTCTTTTCATCTTATTGCACCCTATTGGTTTGAGGTTGAATAATGCCTAAATCAAAATCTGTTATTGGTTGAATCTTGGGATTATGCATATCAAATGCAAAAGCCCCGTCTATCAATACCTTTTCAGCTCTAGAATAAATGCTAAATGGATCTCCGCTCCAAAGAACAACATCTGCATCTTTGCCTACCTCTATGCTTCCAGTCTGATCAAGTATCCCAGCAGCTTTAGCAGGGTTGCTTGTGATCCATCGCATGGCATGGGCTTTAGAAATTTCATAACCTGCTCTATTTCCTGCGGCCATTGCTTTGGCTGCCTCCTGATTAAGATGTTGAATCCCAACCGCATCGTCGGAATGCACTATGGCACAACCTGTTCCATTTCTCGCCTGATCAATTATAGCTACATTGGCTTGAACCATATCATAAGCTTCGTGTTTGAATCCCCACCAATCAGCCCACATCGCAGCACAAATTCCCTCGTCAGCAAGGAGATCAGCTATTTTGTATGCTTCCACGGCATGATGAAAAGTAGTAATTTTATAATTGAACTCTCTGGACATCTCAATCATCATTGCCATTTCTTCCGCTCTATAGCAATGATTTTGAATAAGTATTTCTCCATTTAAAACACCCATTAAAGTATCCATAGCCAGATCTCTTGTGGGTCGACGATCTTCATCCGATTTATTCATCCCATCAGTGTATTCAACTGCATCTATCCAAGCGCTTCTATAACCTGCCATGTTGCCCATTCTGGTTGATGGAGATTGCCTGCGATTTCCATAAACCCTTTTTGGGTTTTCTCCACAAGCCATTTTGAGTGAGTGCGGTGCATCTGGAAATTTCATAGCCTGAATTGTATTTTGCGAAACATTTTTAAAAGTTGCGCCTCGACCACCAAATAAATTAGCAGAACCCGGTAATACATGAAAAGAAGTAACTCCGCCCTTAAGTGCAAGTGCAAATTGTGGATCTTGCGTCCACAGTGAATGTTCAGCCCAAACTTCTGCAGTTACAGGTGCAGTAGCCTCATTTCCATCAGAGCTAGTGGAAACTCCTGGAGCAGAATAAACTCCCATATGTGAGTGAATGTCAATGATCCCTGGGGTAATCCATTTATCAGTTGCATCTATAACCAAGACTCCTGGAGCTGAGATAGATTCACCAATTTCTATAATTTTTCCTTCAGAAAGCAATAAATCATAATTTCTAAATTCGCCCCCCAAGCCGTCGTAAATATTGGCTGACTTAAAAAGCACTGGCTCAGAGTCCATTGGTGTGTATGTTGAGGCAAAGGCATTATCAATACCTGGATTGATTGAGTCTGACTCTGAATCTCCAAATGAGAGATCAATATTAAAACTTTCAGAGCAGCTGATAATGGTAAAAAGCAATATTGGAATAAGTACTTTGTTTTTCATAATAGATTTTCCTCTTATAAAGATTATAGGGCCATTTAAAGAGATATAATATTTATATGACAAGAAAAAATAATAGATCAAATGATGAAATGAGACCTTTAGAAATTGAGGTTGGAGTGAACAAACATGCTGAAGGCTCTGCTCTGGTAAAGTTTGGTGATACCCATGTAATTTGTACAGCAAGCATTGAGAATCATGTTCCTAGATGGATGAGAGGCTCAAACGAAGGCTGGATTACTGCAGAATATGGGATGTTACCTCGCTCCACTCATGAACGAATGAACAGAGAGGCTGCAAGAGGTAAGCAAAGTGGCAGAACCATGGAAATTCAAAGGTTAATAGGTAGATCCTTGAGACAAGCTGTTGATTTGAAATACCTGAAAGACAAAACAATCAATGTAGATTGTGATGTAATCCAAGCAGATGGTGGAACCAGAACAGCATCTATCTCCGGGGCTTGTGTTGCTTTGTTTGAAGCAATCAAAAACTCTCATGATGATCAAAGGGCAATTAAAGAGTATGTTGCGGCTGTATCAATAGGATTAAAAGATGGGTGTCCTCTTTTAGATTTAGACTATGAAGAAGACAGCTCAGCAGATACAGATTTGAATGTGGTAATGACAGAAAGTGGCGGCATCATAGAAATACAAGGAACAGCTGAAAAATACCCTTTTACCAAGAAGCAACTCGATGAAATGATTGAGTCTGCATCAAATGGCATTGCAGACATTGTTACTTTTCAAAAATCATGTCTGAGCTAAAAGATTTTCAAAGAACCTTTATTGAACTAGCGCTTCAATCTCGTGCCTTAGAGTTTGGCAAATTTACACTTAAATCTGGAAGAAGCAGTCCTTATTTTTTTAATGCAGCAAAAATGCTTAATGGTTCCGATTTATTCAAGCTAGCTAATTGCTATGTTGATGCTATTGAAGATTCCTCTATGGAGTTTGACTGTATGTATGGTCCTGCATATAAAGGTATCTTCTTAGGATCAATCGTTGCAACCGTCTTTAGTCAAAGAGGCAACCCTTGCCCTCTTTCTTTTAATAGAAAAGAAATCAAAGATCACGGTGAGGGTGGCAATATTATTGGTGCCAATCCAGCTGGAAATGTAATGATTATTGATGATGTTTTATCGGCAGGAACTGCAGCAAGAGAATCTATTAAAATTTTAGAAGATCTACATGCAATACCTAAAATATTTCTTGTTGGTCTAGATAGACAGGAAAAAGGAAATAGTGATTTATCGGCAAAAACAGAGTTAGAAAAAGACTTTGATATTCATGTCTCATCTATCGTTAACTTAGAAGCCCTAATAGAATATTCACATAACAACAAAGATTTTCATTCCCACACATTTGAGCTCGAACAATATAGAAATAGCTGGGGTGCATAATGTTTACTGGAATTGTTAGCGGCAAAGGTCATGTTCAAAAAATTGTCAGATATGAAGATTACATATCTTTGATCATCAAAGCTCCAAAAGACTTTTCTAAAAATTTAATTAAAGGAGCTAGCGTCGCGGTAAATGGAGTCTGCTTAACCGTAAAAAAAGGCAAAACAGATATTCTAGAATTTGATGTTATCGAAGAAACCTTACAGAAAACTAACTTAAAAGATATCTCTAAATCATCCAAGGTTAATCTAGAGCGATCTATGACTGCTAAAACAGAAATTGGCGGACATCTGGTCTCTGGTCATATTCACGGAACAGGAGAAGTTTTAAAAGTGATCAATAGGCAGGCAACTAAAGACCTGCAAATTAAAATTCCTACAAGTTTAAGAGAGTATTTTTTTTATAAAGGTTATGTTGCATTAGACGGATGCAGTTTAACGATCGGAAAAGTGCTAAAGACATCTTTTTATATTCACCTCATTCCTGAAACAGTCTCAGTCACTACTTTTAAAGACATAAAAAAGGGAGATCTCATTAACATTGAAGTCGAGCAATCAACGATTAACACTGTCGAGACAGTAAAAAAAATTATGAGCCAGAGAAAAGTTTAGTTAAGACTGCCATTCTCATCCCTACGCCATTAAAAATTTGATTTCTAATTTTGAAATTTTCCAGATCACTCGCTTCTTTGCTTAATTCAATTCCAAAGTTTACTGGTCCTGGGTGCAACAAAATCATCTCAGGATGAGCCACCTGAAGTGAATCAACATTAATTTGATATCTCTCAACATAATCATTCGCACTGATAGTAAGTTTTTCTGACAATCGCTCATTTTGAATCCTTAATGCCATTACAACATCAGCATCTTGCAATGCGGTTTCTAACTCAGGCTCAAAATTACCAATTGGGCTCTCTATAAAATCTTTGCAAAGATCAGGATGACCACAAAATGTTATACTTTTATATCCGACTATTTGAATAGCTTCTATAAAAGAACTTACTACCCTTGAGTGATCAAGATCGCCGACAATAGAAATATTTAGATTCTCAAAATTCTCTTTTGATTCATGAATAGTCATCAAATCAATTAATGTTTGAGTAGGATGTGAAATTGAACCTTCTCCTGCATTAATAAATTGCATATTGGAAAAATTTTTTACTAAATCATGGATCACTGATTCGGTGTGACGCAAAATGCATAAATCCACTCCCATCATCTCAAAAGCTCCAAGGGTGTCTTCAAGTGTCTCGCCTTTATTCATAGAAGAATTAGGCAAATCAAAATCTATAAATTTTGCGCCTAAGTTATGTGCCGCAATTTCAAAAGATAGTTTCGTTCTCGTGCTTGACTCACAAAACATAGAGACAATCTTCTTGTCAGGAAATAAATTTTCATTTCGATATTCTAGAGAATCTTCTGACTTAAAATTATTTGCCAGCTCAATCAAGTCAAAGATATCTTTCTTAGTAAGATCAGAAAAATTAATTAAGTTTTTAGACATTAAACTTCTATTGATAAAATAGCATCCATTTCAATATCTACTCCCTTAGGAAGTTTAGAAATTTCTACTGTAGCCCTCGCAGGAAAAGGTTCAGAAAATCTCATACTCATAATTTCATTAACTTCATCAAATTTTGAAAGATCAGTTAAGAAAATTGTTAATTTGAGAATATTATTAAGGCTGCCTCCTGCTTCCTTGCAAATTGCTTCTAAGTTATCAATTACCTGGGATGCTTGATCATTAAAAGTCTTGTTATTTAATTCCCCTGAAGAAGGTATTAGAGGGATTTGTCCAGATATAAAAACCACATCCCCCCATTGAATTGCTTGAGAGTATGGCCCCAACGCTGCGGGTGCATCATTTGTAAAAATTGGTTTTTTCATTTTTTGTTTTAGCGTCGTTTACTATTCTTGAACAACTTGTAACGTATCTTAATGAGCGTAATTTTACCATCAATTTATTAATTGAATCAGCATTAAGAACCTCTACCTCAATAACAAACTCAATGATCATTGCATCGATATCTCTGCTTTGGATATTAACAATATTAAGATTGGATTTAGTAAATACTGATGCAATATCAGCAAGTATCCCCGGTCTATCTTCTGCATGTATTTTTACGTGACCCTTATAATGGAGTTCCCTACTATTGCTTCCCCACATTGCTGGAAAATATCTTGATGGAATCTTATGACTTCTGTGAGGAGCGACCTGTCTACATCTTGCATGATGAATCACTATTCCCCTGTCTGTATCTGAATGTGCAGTGATTGGATCCCCGTGAATGGGCATACAACACTTTGCATAAATAACAGAAACTCCCTCAATCTGATGGTCAGATAAAACCATGGCTTTGAGTTTTGAGTTTTTATTCTTTTTAATGTTTAAGCCTGAAAAGAATCTCTCAGCAACCAATGCACCAGTTTTTTTTCCAGATCCTAAGTCAGTTAAAAGCTCATTAAGAGACTTTACTCCTATCATTTCAAGAATCCTGGACATGGTGCTGCCCCTATATTGATCAAGAGATACGCCCCCTCTCTTCAATTCGCTTTCTAGTACCAATTTGCCAGCTTTTCTGGCTTGAGAAATTTTCTGCTGACGAAGTGCTAAACGTATCGAAGATCTCGCCTTACTAGTTACTACGAAGTTGAGCCAATCTGGGCTAACCTCAAGCTTATCTGAAGTAATAATTTCAATTGATTGTCCATTTTCTAAGCGAATATTGAGTGGGGCAAATTTTCTATTTACTTTGCATGCTATTGCCTTGTTACCAAGATCGGTATGAAGTTCGTAGGCAAGATCGATAGGGGTAGAGCCAGACTTTAGATTTACAATTCTGCCAGCCGGAGTAAAAACATATACTTCATCGTAAATTAAATCTGTTTTGATTGATTCAACAAATTCATGAGAGTCTTTAGAAGCTTCACTAAGGGCAGTAAAGCTTTCAATCCATTTTTTTGCTCCAATAAGATCTGAGCTAACCGAATCCTTTGTTTTGTATGACCAATGAGCAGAAATGCCATTCTGAGCAATTATTTCCATGCTCTTTGTTTGAATTTGAACCTCAATTGGTACGCCGTCCAATGCAATTAGGGAAGTATGTATGGCTTGGTAGCCATTAGTTTTTGGGATTGCAATATAATCTTTGAATCTATTTCCGATAGGTTTGTGAACGTTATGAATTACTCCCAAGGCTCTATATACATCATCCACCGAATTAACAATCACGCGAAAAGCGTACACATCAAGTATTTCTGAGAATGGCTTTTTCTTATTTTTAATCTTTGAATAAATACTGCTAAGAGATTTCTGCCTTCCCTTTACAGTAGCAGTAATATCATTATTTTTTAAATGATACTTAAATTGTTTTCTTAGCTTAGAGATTATTCTTTTTCTGCCTCCCACTGTCTGCTTCACAGCAGATTCAAGCATTCGGGCTCTCATTGGATGGATGCATTTAAAAGCTAGATCCTCAAGCTCAATACGAATGTTTTGCATGCCGATTCTAATCGCAATAGGACCATAGAGCTCCATGGTCTCAATTGATTTTCTAATTTGCTTTTCTCTTGGCAAAAACTCAATAGTTCTCATGTTATGCAATCGATCACATAACTTTACAATAATTACTCTTATATCCTTGGACATAGCTAAAGCCATCTTTTGTAAATTGTTAGCATTACGATCTTCGATGCTATCGAAATCTAGCTTGTTTAGATTACTTACGCCATCCACAATTGCTACGATATCTTTACCAAAAAGTTTTTCTAAATAAGATTTCTTAATGAAACTATCTTCTAAGACATCATGCATTAAACCTGCGCAGACTGTCTCAATATCTAAATGAAGTTCTATTAAAATGGATGCTACTTCAACAGGGTGAGTTATGTATGCTGAACCTTCTTTGCGAAATTGGTCCTTGTGCGCCTCAAATGCAACATTGTATGCAGTTTGCAAAAGATCTAAGTCTTTTTTAGAAAAATAGACTTTGGCAGATTCGTAAAGTTTTTTTGGAACTGGAGAAAGAAGCTTTCTGTTAGAGAAGTCTAAAAGAGCTTGGTTGGAGACCACCCTGTCACTCAATTAGAAGCTCCAGGATTGACATTAGCCGATAATTTCTTGTTGTGGCTTTTCTCTGTCGATAGCAAACTCATCCAAAAGCAGATCTTCTTCTAGAGTTTTATCTAAAATTTCTTTTGTAATGAGTCCTTCTTCGATTTCTCTCAAAGCAACAATAGTGGGTTTATCATCTTCCCACTCTACCATTGGTTCTCTACTAGTTGTTGAAAGCTGTCTTGCTCTTCCAGATGCCAATAAGATTAACTCAAATCTACTTTGGACTTTATCTAAACAACCTTCTACTGTAATTCTTGCCATAATGTTTTTCTCCGAGGGCGTATTTTAGTGTTTATTTGCCTAATAAGACAATAGCTGAGCTAAAAACTGTTGAACTTCTTCGATATTTTGCTTATTTGCTGAGTTTTCTTGAGCAATAATGTTAAAAAGCTCCTTCTCCGCATCCTCAAAAGAATCATTGATAATAATATGCTTGTATTCTTTTGCATAAGCCAACTCATCCTTAGCATTTTTTAATCTTAAATTAATTGACTCTATGTCTTCGTCCCCTCTGCTTTTTATTCTTTCCTCTAGGGAATAAATGGATGGAGGGAGAATGAATATAGACTCGTATTTAATATCCAGTTCATTGATCTGCCTAAATCCTTGAACATCAATCTCAAGAATTAAATTTATCCCGGAGCTCAGTTTTGATTCAACAAAATCTACTGAGGTTCCGTACCAATTCCCATGCACTTTTGCATATTCAAGAAAAAAATTAGAATTCTTTTTATCTATAAAGTCTTCTTCAGAAATAAAGAAATATTGATTGCCATTTGATTCGCCTTTTCTTGGTGATCTTGTTGTGTAAGAAATGGATAGTTCCAAAGCCAAATCAGACTGTTTAGCTGAAGCTAATACTGCATCAATCAAAGATGACTTACCTGCGCCAGATGGAGCGGAAACCAAAAAAAGCTTTGGATTCTTCATCACTCTAAATTTTGAGCCTGCTCACGCAGCTCCTCTACCTTTAACTTCATAGTTAATGCTAAATCTTTTAAATCTGGTTTTTCTATTTTAACTGACAGAGTATTTACCTCTCTAAATAATTCTTGCAGGATGAAGTCCATTTTTTTTCCGTGCGCATTTTTTAGTTTGAATAATTTATTCAATGATTCAAGATGAAAACTAATTCTTTCAAGCTCCTCGGCTATATCATGTTTTAGCGCTACATTTGACAGCTCATTAGCTATCTCATCTTTATTAATATCAATGTTCTTTTGGATGAACTTATTCTTGATGGTTTTAACTCTATGCTTCAT
>JAQWJG010000014.1 GCA_029248485.1 SAR86 cluster bacterium
ACTTTCTTGGTAAGAGTATCCGGAGATTCAATGCTAGATGCAAATATTGCAGATCAAGCCATCTTAATAGTTGATCGAAGCCTTAAACCAAAGCACGGTAGCATTGTAGTTGCCTCTCTGGACGGTGATTTCGTATGTAAACGATTGCAACTTAAGCCTCGACTGTGCTTACTGCCAGAGAATTCAAAATACAAACCAATCTATATTCAGCATGGCCAAGATCTAGATATTATGGGCACAGTCACTGCGGCCATTAATAAATTTGAATGAGGCTTTTAGCATTAGTTGATTGTGATAATTTCTATGCCTCATGCGAAAGGGTCTTTCGACCAGATTTAAAACAAGTGCCTGTCGTAGTGCTGTCTAATAATGATGGCTGTGTTATTGCCAGAAGCAAAGAAGCCAAAGCTATGGGTATAAAAATGGGTATCCCTTGGTTCAAAGTAAAAAAATCTTATTTAGCGCAAGGGGGTAAAGTATTTTCATCTAACTTTGCCCTGTATGGCGATCTATCCAAAAGAGTTATGAATATTCTTGAGGGAATGGTCAAAAAGATTGAGGTTTACAGCATTGATGAAGCATTTTTAGATCTGCAGCATATACAAAATACAAATCACGCACATGAGTTTGGTGTTTACTGTCGCAACACTATACGACAATGGGTTGGTATTCCTGTGCGAATTGGAATTGCGCCAACAAAAACTCTTACCAAGGTTGCAAGCCATGTTGCAAAAAATACAAGTGGTGGCATGGGAGTTTGCTGCCTAAGTGACCAAAAAGATATAGCCCGTATTCTTAAAACCTTACCTATTAAAGAGATTTGGGGTATTGGTTACAACCTCTCCAGACAACTTAATCAATTGGGCATATATTCAGCCTATGAATTAATGCAAATGGATATTAGGCTTATTAGAAAAAAATTTAGCGTTGTTTTAGAGCGTACAGTTAGAGAATTAAGGGGGGAATCATGCATTCAAATAGAGGATCATTACGATCCAAAAAAACAAATTGTTGTAAGTCGAAGTTTTAGAGGCAGAATTGAAAACTTAAGCGCGCTGAAACCACTAATTAGCAATTTTGCAGTGCGGGCAGGAGAGAAGCTGAGACAGGAAAAACAAAAATGCTCTCAAGTGTCAGTATTCATTTCAACCAGTAGATTTAATCAGCAACTGCAATATCGTGGATTTGATAGCTTTCAGCTCCCTTGCCCGGTAGATGATACAAGAAGTATTTTAATGGGCGCAAATATAATACTGAATACAATCTTTAGGAAAGGTTATCCATATGCAAAAGCAGGAATATTGCTAAGTCATTTTTCACATTCAACCTTCCTTCAGAAATCTCTATTTGAAGCAACAGATCAGCAGCACTTAAAACAAGATACAAATTTAATGCAGACTATAGATGCGCTCAATGACACTCAAACACAGGTCTACTATGCATCGCAGTATCCTGCAAGGTTATCGCCTGTACAAAAAGATATGGTATCACCCAAATACACAACAAACTGGTGGGAATTACCAACGACTAAGTAAAAAAGTACCTGTCATAATGAGCTTCAGAAAGCTCCAAAAACTCTGAGTAAATTTGCTCTTTAAGCTGGGTGAGATTCATATTTACATGACAAGCAATTCCAAATTGATGCAAATCTAATTCTTGTGAACCAGCAGCTCGAAGAAGATCAAAGATCCAAGTCATTGGGTCCATCGCATCATTAAAGTTGATCCCTTGATCATTTAGCCGAGTTGCTAATAGCTCAGCATTAGTAACAGAGAAACGATCTTTTAAAACGGTTAACTTAAAACCTTCAAGCCTTAAATTAACCAGCTCTTTTTCTGGAACAGTGAACTTGTTCCAATTAATAACTTCATGAACAAAACGCTTGCAACCCTTGCATACATTATCACCATAAGTTGTAGAGCATATTCCTAGACATGGTGTCGAGGCTTTGTTTTTCTTCATAGACTGGATAATACATTATTTAATCTTAAGAAATACAAGGAAATAAAGAATAGGCTTGGGGATTTAGGGATACCACAGTAAAATGACGACCCAGGGAGAAAATTATGCTTCAAGATTACAAAAAACATTGTGAAGAAAGGAAAGAACAAGGGATACCACCTCTACCTCTTTCAGCTCAACAAACTTCAGATTTAGTTGAATTACTTAAATCAGAACATGAAGAGTCAGAATTGTTGCTGGAACTTTTAAAAGAAAGAATACCCGCAGGAGTAGATCAAGCAGCTTATGTAAAAGCCGGATTCTTAGCGGACATCACAACAGGTAAAACAAGCAGTCCTTACGTCTCTAAAAAAGAGGCAGTGATGATTTTGGGAACAATGCTTGGTGGATACAACATTCAACCTTTAATAAAATGTTTAGGAGATGATGATCTGGGTGAAGCGGCTGCTGCTTCATTAAGCACGACTTTGTTAATCTTTGATGCTTTTAATGAAGTCCTAGCTCTTTCCAAAACTAATAAAAATGCAAAAACTGTTATAGATGCATGGGCTGAAGGAGCCTGGTTTAAAGAAAAACAAGAAATTGCAAAACAGATAAAATTAACTGTTTACAAAGTACCTGGTGAAATAAATACAGATGACTTATCTCCTGCAACAGATGCATGGTCTAGACCAGATATTCCTTTACATGCATTGGCAATGTTTAAAATGCCTAGAGAAGGCTTAGACAAACCTCTTGAAACAATAGAAGAGTTAAAGAAAAAAGGCAATCCATTGGTTTTTGTTGGTGATGTAGTGGGAACTGGCTCATCAAGAAAATCAGCAACAAACTCGGTGCTTTGGCATATGGGTGATGAAATTCCATGTATTCCTAATAAAAAAGAAGGTGGATTTTGTTTTGGTGGAAAGATTGCACCTATCTTCTTCAATACATTAGAAGATTCGGGGGCATTCCCTGTGGAGTGCGATGTCTCCAAGTTAAACATGGGTCAAGAGATTATCTTTGAGCCATTTAATGGAAAAATTTTAGATGCAGCTAGCGGAGAAGTTTTGTCTACGTTTGAACTCAAAACACCTGTCCTTCTAGATGAGGTTCGAGCAAACGGTCGGATCCCATTAATTATCGGAAGGCAATTAACAGACAAGACAAGAGAAGCACTGGGTCTAGAGCCAACAGATATCTTTACTAGGCCTGATGCTGAAGATTCTTCAGACAAAGGCTTCACATTGGCTCAAAAGATGGTTGGTAAGGCATGTGGAGTAACAGGAATAAGACCTGGGACATATTGCGAACCAAGAATGACAACAGTGGGATCGCAAGATACCACCGGGCCAATGACCAGAGATGAATTAAAAGAATTAGCTTGTTTAGGATTTTCAGCTGATCTAGTGATGCAATCGTTTTGTCATACTGCTGCATACCCCAAACCAGTAGATATCGATACACAACATACATTGCCAGACTTTATTATGAATCGAGGAGGAGTATCGCTAAAGCCGGGAGACGGGATTATTCATTCTTGGTTAAATAGAATGCTGCTTCCGGATGGGGTGGGAACTGGCGGAGATAGCCATACTCGCTTTCCATTAGGCATTAGTTTTCCAGCTGGATCAGGGTTAGTGGCTTTTGCTGCTGCATTAGGAGTGATGCCTCTGGATATGCCTGAATCTGTGCTTGTAAGATTTAAAGGAAAAATGCAACCTGGAATAACACTCAGAGATTTAGTGAATGCTATCCCTTATGCCGCAATTCAAAAAGGTCTTTTAACTGTAGCCAAGGAAGGCAAGAAAAATATATTTTCTGGTCGATGCCTTGAAATAGAGGGTTTGCCAGACCTGAAGGTTGAGCAAGCATTTGAACTGTCTGATGCGTCTGCTGAAAGATCTGCCTCAGGATGTACAGTTCGATTAAATAAAGAGCCAATCATAGAGTACCTAAAATCAAATATCGTGATGCTTAGATGGATGATTGGAAGTGGTTATGGTGATGCTAAAACTTTGGAGAGAAGAGCTCAAGCAATGGAAGAATGGATTGCAAATCCTGAATTACTTGAACCTGACGAAAATGCTGAATATGCCGAGATCATTGAAATTGATCTCAATGAAATTAAAGAACCTCTTCTTGCATGCCCAAATGATCCGGATGACATTAAACCTTTATCAGCAGTCGCAGAGACCAATATCGACGAGGTTTTTATTGGATCATGCATGACAAACATTGGTCACTTTAGAGCAGCAGGTCATTTGCTTAAAAAATATAATGGGACAAAAGCTAGGTTATGGGTCGTTCCACCGACCAAGATGGATGAAAAACAGCTAATGGAAGAAGGGATTTATAATGTCTTTGGGACATCCGGTGCAAGAACAGAAATACCTGGGTGCTCACTTTGCATGGGCAATCAAGCGAGAGTGCTAGCAAACTCTACAGTGGTTTCAACTTCTACTAGAAACTTCCCAAATAGACTGGGCGATGGAGCTGATGTATTTTTAGCTTCAGCGGAACTCGCTGCAATTGCCTCTGTACTAGGTAAACTTCCATCACCAGAAGAATACTTAAAATACATGCAAGAAATTAATCCGTTTGCTGACGAGATCTATAGATATCTAAATTTCAATGAGATAGATCAATATGTAGATAGCGCAAACTCAGCTGATATTCCTGCAGTGAACATTGTAAGTGCTTAATTAGATTTTTCTCTAGCGACCTTCTGGTCATCTCCTCGAGATGATTCAAGGTCTTCAAGATAATCTGCACTTATTGAGGTTGGGTAATTTCCATCAAAGATCGACATTTCAAAATTTTTAATCGTGGGATTGCCTTCTTGAGTAGAAGCAATTAAATCATCCAGATCTTGATAGATAAGCCAATCAGCTCCAATTTCGTTTGCGACCTCTTCATCGGTCCTTCCTGATGCAATTAACTCATTCGTTGCTGCCATATCAATCCCATAAAGATTTTGAAATTTCACTGGCGGGGCTGCAGAAGAGAAGTACACTTTATTAGCACCCGCCTCTTTAGCCATTTCAATAATTCTCTTACTGGTTGTACCTCTGACTATTGAATCATCAACAAGTAACACATTTTTTCCTTTAAACTCAAGATCTAATATATTTAACTTTCGTCGAACTGATTTTTTTCGTTCTTCTTGATTGGGCATAATAAAAGTTCTACCAACATATCTATTTTTAACAAAGCCTTGCCTGTAAGGAAGTTTTAATACTGCTGCAAGCTGCAATGCTGCAGTTGTAGAGCTATCGGGGATAGGAATTACTACATCGATATCATGATTTGGGTTAAGTTTAATAATTTTTTGAGCTAGCTTTTGCCCCATTCTCATTCTAGCTTTGTAAACAGAAATTTCATCAAGAGTAGAGTCTGGTCTGGCAAGATAAACATACTCAAATATACAAGGAGTTGGCTCTGCATTTTCAGAGCACTGATCACTATGTAAATTTCCATCAACATCTACAAAAACAGCCTCTCCAGGATATACATCTCTTAATGTTTTAAAGCCCAAAGCAGAGAAAGAAGCGTTTTCAGAGGCAATAATGTATTCTTTTTTTGTTGGACCATCTTTTACTCCAATAACTAGTGGGCGAATGCCTCGCGGATCTCTAAATGCAAGCAGTCCAAAGCCTGTAATCAAAGCAACGACTGCATAGGCTCCTTGACACCTGATGTGAGTTTTTTTTACAGCTTTAAAAAAATGCTTTTTCGAGGGGAGTATTGCTCTTTGCTTTCCAAGCTCATGGGCAAAAATATTAAGCAAGACTTCTGAATCTGAGTCGGTATTAAGATGTCGCATTTCAGCATGGAATAATTCACGTGCCAGAACTTTAGAATTCGTTAAATTTCCATTATGCGCAAGACTAATTCCATATGGAGAATTGACATACATAGGCTGGGCAAACTCTTTGCCGGCACCACCAGCAGTTGGATATCGGACATGGCCAATCCCATAATTGCCTAGCAATTTATTCATGTGTCGCTGCTGGAAGGCATCTCGCACGTACCCCATAGATTTACGACTGTTCAGTCTTCCGGTTTCGTCACAAACAACCATACCAGCTGCGTCTTGGCCTCTATGTTGAAGCATTAATAGAGAATCATAGATTGAACTAGCTACATGAGTTTCAGAATATATGCCAACTATTCCACACATTATGTTGTCTCGTAAATTGTGCTGATATCAGCCTTAAGCATAACTGAATTTTTATCTGAGATCATATTTTTAAAAAATTTTTCAGCCATCGGCGCATATTTTTTTAAATAAGGCGAGCTTTGAGAATTTATGATAAAGGTTGATTGCTTAACATCATTTGGAAGAACAAGGTAAATGACCACAATGAGAAGCATGCCTCTTATAAATCCAAATAACACACCCAAAAGTCTATCTAAGCCTCCCATGCCAGACCAATGCACTAAACCGCGAAGCAATTTGATTATCAACCCTCCTAAAAAGATAATCCCAACGAAGACAGTGACAATTGTAAGGATTCTTCTAATCTCAGGATTATCTATGTAATCTATAAAATAAGGGTCTAGGTAAGTATTTAGAAGCATTGCAGCTGCAAACGCAGTGATCCACAAAACGAGCGATAAAATTTCTTGAATAAAACCTCTAAAAAAAGCTATCAAACCAGACAGCGCAATTATCCCAATTACAAGATAATCAAAATAAGATAAGGCTAAGGATTCCAAGCCATAACCTCGCCAACTTCTATCCCAGCAATTTGATTAAGGATTTTTTTATTTTCCTCAATATCTTTTTTACTAGCAAAGGGCCCAACCAAAACATTAGTAAGATTTTGATTGGATTTATTTATCTCAGTAAACGCTGGAAAGCCCGCATCATTGAATGCTTTCACTGCCCTAGAAATAGTCGTTGGAGATCCAAAAGCACCGATCTTATAAACATATAGATTGAAATCTACTTGATCGACTCGCTCTTTTGCAGATGGAAGTGTGTCTGTTGTATCTATTTTAAAAAAATTATTCTCGACCTCTTTAAATTCTATTTTTTTAAGCTTGTCCTGATCTACCAATGGTTCTGGAAGTTCAGGAATATTAATATTGCTGATTTGTTGATACTTGGGCTGCGGAGAAAGAGCAAAAATAAGAACCCAAATTAATATGGTGACAGCAATAAAAATCCCAAATATGCGGTTAGTATTCATTGAGCTGGATATAGCTTAGATAAAATGCTTGATACCTTAGCTCTCAAGTCTTTTCTATGAACTATCATATCAATTGCTCCATGCTCTAATAAAAATTCTGATTTTTGGAAATCCTCAGGAAGATCCACTCTCACTGTTTGCTCAATAACCCTTCTCCCAGCAAATCCAACCAATGCCTTTGGCTCAGCTATATTTATATCACCCAGCATCGCAATGCTAGCTGAGACTCCACCATAAATAGGATCAATCATTATTGAAATATATGGTAGTTTTGCTTCTTTAAGTTTTTCTAAAGCTGCTGATGTTTTTGCCATTTGCATTAAAGACACCATAGACTCCTGCATCCTAGCTCCACCGCTTGTTGAAAAGCAAATTAATGGAGTTTTATTTGCTATTGCAGCATCAACACCTTGAACAAATTTTGTTCCAACTGCGCCACCCATAGATCCACCCATGTAACGAAACTCAAAGGCTGCGACTACAAGTTCAGCCCCATCAAGCTTGCCTTTACCAATAACAATTGCCTCTTCTTCTCCTGTACCAGAGACAGCTTCTTTAATGCGCTGACTATATGATTTAGTATCTTTAAATTTAAGAATATCTTTGGTGGTAATTTTGGTTGCTAGCTCCTGAAAACTTCCACCATCAAAAAAAATAGACATTCTAGTTCTCGCACCAATACGAAGATGATGATCGCACTTTGGACAAACAAAAAGTGATTTTTCTAGCTCGGGTTGATACAAGATTGCGTCACATGCTGGACAGTTATTCCATAGGCCGCCAGGTACCTTGCTCTTAGATGATTCTGAATCACGATTTGAACCAATCGATGGAATTAATCTTGTAAGCCAATTCATCTGTTTATTGCTTCAGACATTTCATGAAGATAATTATATATATTTTTATATTCTTTTTGGTTAGATTGGTCATGTATCATTTGAACTAGACTGGAACCAATAACAATTCCATCTGAAATTTTGCTTAAATTAAAAGCATCATCAGGAGTTTTGATTCCAAAACCAGCAAAAACTGGAAGAGAGGTTTGCGACCTAATAAACTCTATATTACTTTTCGCCTCATTTATATCTAGATGGGAAGATCCTGTTACACCTCTAAGCGTAACGAAATATATAAAACCAGAACTGCTATTACATATTTTAGAAATTCTGTCTGCACTGGTGGTTGGAGCTATTAATGATATTGAAGCAAGATTTTTGTTTTTAATTCCTAGATTTTCGAGATCAGTCTCTCCAGGAAGATCAACAATTAATACTGCATCGGTTCCAGAGTGATGAGATTCTTTTAAAGCTTTTGCATTAGCTAGAAAAGTATTCATATAGCCCATTAAAATGATTGGAGTATTAGTATTTTTTTTTCTGAATTCTTCAACAAGCTCAAAAATCTTATTTAACGATGTATCATTTTTTAAAGCTCTATCATGAGCAGCCTGAATGATTGGACCCTCCGCAATAGGATCTGTGAAAGGAACACCGATTTCTAGAATATCTACCCCTGCATTAACAAATCCATGCATCAATTCTAGGGTTGACTCTAAGTCAGGATCTCCAGCAACTAAATATGCAACCATCGCTTTTTTAGAGGTTTTTTTAAGATAGAGGATCTTCTGATCTAATCTAGTCAAGGGATATTCCATCCATGGTAGCAACTGTATTAATGTCTTTATCACCTCTTCCAGAAACGTTAATTACAATGTGGTGATTCCGTTTATAGTCCTTTGCAATGTGTTCCAATGCTGCAAATGCATGAGCAGTTTCTAGAGCTGGCATAATGCCCTCGAGTTTTGTAACTAAATGAAATGCATTTAAAACTTCAACATCATCGACAGCAATATAATTTGCTCTTCCAGAATCTTTTAAATTTGAGTGTTCTGGACCAACTCCAGGATAATCTAAACCAGCTGAAATAGAATGTGTATCTATGACTTGGCCATTTTGATCTTGCATAAGATAACTCTTTGCTCCATGCAAAATACCTGGTTCTCCATCATTCAAGGGAGCTGCATGCTTCCCACTCATTAAACCACTGCCAGCAGCCTCTACACCAATTAGCGCAACATTAGACTCTTCAAGAAAAGGATAAAAAATTCCCATTGCATTTGATCCACCGCCAACACATGCAACAATTGCATCTGGATATTGATTAAATTGATCGATGGACTGCGTTCTTAATTCTCTTCCGACAATGGCATTAAAATCCCTAACTATCATTGGATACGGGTGGGGCCCAGTAACACTACCAATAATATAATAGGTATCCTCGATATTGGTCACCCAATCTCTCATAGCTTCATTTAATGCATCTTTTAGGGTTGCAGTTCCAGAATCTACTGCATGAACTTTTGCTCCTAATAGCTTGATTCTATAAACATTCAGAGATTGCCTTTCTACATCTGCAGCCCCCATATAAATATGGCACTCAAGACCCAGTCTTGCTGCAACAGTTGCTGTGGCAACTCCATGCTGCCCTGCACCTGTTTCCGCAATAATCCTTTTTTTGCCCATTGCCTTTGCAAGCAATATTTGCCCCACTGTATTATTTATCTTGTGAGCGCCAGTATGATTTAGATCTTCTCTTTTTAGCCATATTTGCGGTCCAGAATAATGCTCTGTTAATCTTTTTGCGAAATACAAGGGGGAAGGTCTACCCACAAATTGAATTAAATCTTGATCAATTTCTTCAATAAATTTCGGACTATTTTTAAGCTTCCCATAGGTCTCATCTAGCTCTTTTAAAGCATGCATAAGTGTTTCAGGAACAAACTTCCCTCCATACTCACCAAAAAAGCCATCAGAATTTGGCAAATCAGTTAAATTATCCATTTTTAAATTTTTTTATAATCTCAGCTATCAGAGTTTTATCTTTAAGTGCGAGTGATGATTCTACCCCAGAGTTAACATCAATACACCAAGGATTCATAGAGACAGCTTTTTTAATATTCTCAGAGTTTATTCCGCCAGCAAGCACATACCCCTGCTCAAGCGAGATATTATTTAGCAAGTCCCAATCAAAAACTTTGCCAGTTCCTCCATACGAACTATCTGAAAATGTTTCTAACAGTATCGCATCAGCTGATGAAAAATTATTTATAGCCTTAAGAGATTGAGAATTTTTTACTCTGATGGTTTTCCAAAATGGTTGATTGAATTGCTGGCAGAAAGCATCTCCTTCATCCCCATGAAATTGCAAAATAGAATTTTCAATTTTAGTTGTAATTTTTCTTACTTCTTCAACTGATGGATTTACAAAGACAAAAACCGGCGATGTATTCTTAAAATTAAAATTTTCTAAAGAAGTTAACAGATGATCGGAGATTTTTCTTGGGCTATCATTGGCCAATATGAAGCCAACAAAATCAACACCCATGTCGCAAGCATATTGCAATATATCTATATCGTTTATCCCGCAAATTTTTAATTTCATTGCCTTGGGCTAATAAAGAAACTCAAAGGATTAGCTGCATCATTATTTAAACCTAAATTGATTTTTTTATAATCAGCACCAGTAAAAAAAAGGCCTTGAGCTTGGGCTGTCTTGCCTGCAATCTTTCGATCTTGAGCATTTAAAATAGTCTTCATATCTTTTCCAGAACCCTTGGACATATCTAGCAAAGTGCCAATAATAATTCTAACCATATTATACAAGTAAGCATTTGCGCACATGCTGATAATTATAAAATGATCCTTTATTTCAATATCAATACTATGGATTGTGCGAACTGGGTTTTTTGCGGTACATTTTGATCCCCTAAATGAATTAAAGTTGTGCGTCCCAATTAAATGTGCAGCCTCAGCTTTCATAATTTTGAGATCAATTTCATTTTTTTCCCAATAAACATAATCTCTTAAAAAAATTGGTTGAGTCTTGCCTGTATAAATAATATAGGAATAAGTCCTATTAATAGCATCAAATCTTGAATGGAATTCATCTGGTACTTTTTGAATAGAGGAAACTGAAATATCATTTGGTAGCAGCGAATTTAGACCTTTAAGCCATTGAATTATTTCTCTGTTATCGTTTGATGAGAAATCGAAAATCTGGCCTGTGGCATGAACTCCGGCATCTGTTCTACCAGCATAATTAATTCGCCCATCAAGCGTTCCAATAGAAGAAATAGCTAATTCAATCTGATCTTGAATGGAGGATGCGTTTTTTTGAGATTGAAATCCAGAGTAATTAGAACCATCGTATTGACAAATACCTACAAATCTCACAATTTATTTCTTTTCTTTTAAAAGGGAGTAAGCCTCTGAAACTATAAGATCATTTGTTGAATTCGCTATCAGCTTATCTAAAATTTTTGTTGCGCTCTCCCAGTCATCCATCTCGATATAAGTTCTAACCAAATCTAATTCTTGAGTTTCAATATCATTGGATATGCTCAGGTTAGTTTGGAAAGTGTTACTCTCATCTTGTAAATCTTCTTCTACAGCAGCTTTTGTAAATGTAGGTCTCTTACTTGATCGAATAAGCATGTAAGCTATTGCGAAACCTAACAACAAAGACAAAACACCAACCCAAAATAGATCCCGCAGATCAAAAACTTGAGAATTTTTAGAAGTATTTGCGTTTATAGAAAAATCAGATTGTGATTTTAACTCAATGAATGAAGTATTCTTTTCAACAATCTCTGAAGCATTTAACTGGGAATTATCAACCTCTTTAACTAAATCCAGTTGTGACTCAGAAGTTGAGCTATTGATGGAATCTTTCATCACTTCTGTATCAGTAAAAATTTCCACTGGAGCAGTTAATTTTAATATTGGTTTAATTGCAGATCTTTTGAGCTGACTATTTCGTGCATCCATGAAAGCAATGGATTCTTTGGCAGAAATTGCTGAGGTTGAGGCAACCAATTCTTGCGAGGGTAAAGCAAGATCAATATCCCCTCTTACCCTATTAATATCCTCATCAATGAATGCATTCGGGTTTTCAAGATAAAAACCCCACATAATTTGATAAATTGAAGCGTCATAATTCTGACTGACAGATTTCGAAACGCTCCAAATAGTTTCCACCTCATCGCTTGGAATACTCTTGGGATCTTCAGCCTCCTCCGTAATATCATTAGCAGGCTTTGCAAGAGAGAAAGCATTAGATTCACTGGGCTCAGGATCTTCGTAATTGGACTCTTCGGATAATATTTTTTCTAAATCATATCTTTGTGGCTCGCCATAAATTTTTTTTGATGGCAATTTAAAAGAAACTTGAGATTTTGCTTTGGGAACTAGATCATTCTGCGGAAGAAATATAAAAATATCTTTTTTTAATTCGTTTTTGATATTTAGCCGAAAAGAAATATAGTCTTCTAGATGGGTGCTGGGTAAGGCTAAGGTTAGACGCTTATAATCTTGAAGATTTTCAAAAATTTTGAACTCAAAGTTAAAATCAGATAAGTCATCATTTGATTTAAAGTTTTTGATAGAGATATCATCTTCAGCTAAATTAGTTGTTGAACTGATCTTAATTTGGACTAAATATAATCCTTCTGAATTAATTTCTACATTAGGACTTCCAATTACTATGCTTGCATAAAGGCTATGACTAAAGAGAGCTAGAAAAAGAATAAGCTTTTTCATTTCTATGAGTTGATACCAAGAAGCTCTTCACATATTTGAACTGCATTCAAAGCCGCCCCTTTGCCATAAACATTATCAGCCACTATCCACATTGAAATCCATGATTCACCATCGAGCTTCTGCGAACGAATTCGTCCAACATAAACGTCCTCTGTATCAGAAGCATTTTCAACAGGGGTTGGATATAAGCCTTCTTGCGGGTCATCAATTACTCTTATTCCTGGTGAATTTTCTAGGGTTTCCATAATTCCCTCTCGGGATATTTCCTCATCCACCTTGAAAAAGACAGCTTCCGAATGCCCATTAAATACTGGAACTCTTACACAGGTTGCTTGAACTTGAATGTTTGGATCAAGAATTTTGTGAGTTTCCCAAACTAGCTTCATCTCTTCTTTGGTAAAATTATTTTCTAAAAAAATATCGCACTGCGGAATAACATTAAAAGCTATTTGTTTTGGATATACAGGTGATTGAGTTGCTGAATCAGTGAAATATGTTTGATTATGGAGCTCCTCTAATGCAGCCTTTCCAGTTCCTGATACTGCTTGATATGTAGCTATATTTAAAAACTTGATTTTTACTTGATCATGGATTGGTTTTAGAGCCATTAGTAACTGAGCTGTAGAACAATTTGGGTTAGCTATAAGAGATGGTTTTGAGAGACTCTTTAGAATTTCTCCATTAATTTCTGGAATGATCAAAGGAACATCATCCTCATATCTAAAATTAGAGGATAAATCAATTACAAAACTTCCTTGCGCAACAAAGTTTCTTGCATATTTCTCTGCAACACCTGAGCCAGCAGAAAATATAATAAATTGTCCTTTTTCAGGGCTAAAGTTTTGTAATGATTCAACTTGATATTTTTGATTATTAAATTGAATTGATGATCCTACGGTCGAATTACCAAGAGGTATAAATTTGTCTAGAGGAAATGCTCTTTTTTCAAGCAATTGGATGATTTTTGTCCCAACAACACCAGACGCGCCGACCAAAGCAAGAGATACTCCTTTATTCATGCTCATCCTTTAAGATGCTAATTATAGATGGAGCAACTTCTTGTGTTTTCATGAATTCATTTGAGGTGGATATATCTTTTGTTCTATAACCTTTGCTTATAAAAGTTTTTATTGCTGATTCAATTCTTCTGGCAAGATCAACTCTTTCAAGCGAGTATTCAAAAGCCATTGCGAGAGAAGCAATCATAGCAATTGGATTTGCAATATCTTGACCAGCAATATCTGGTGCGCTGCCATGACATGGTTCATACATACCTTGAGAGGAGCTATTTAAAGAGGCAGAGGGAAGCATTCCAATTGAACCGCTTAATGTGGCTGCAATATCTGAAAGCATGTCTCCAAAAAGATTTCCGGAAACAATCACATCATATTGATTCGGATTTAATACTAACTGCATAGCAGTATTATCTGCAAGCTGATGTGAAAGCTCGACCTCGGGGTACTCGGCACTCATTTCGGTGACTACACTTCTCCAAAATTTTGAAACTTCTAGAACATTGGCTTTTTCAACAGAGCATAACTTTTTGTCTCTATTCATTGCAGCTTCGAAAGCGACCTTAGCGATTCTTCTAATCTCATCTTCGTTATAGATCATTGTATTAAAACCATACTTAGGAGTTTCATTTTTGACAATTCCTCTAGGCTCTCCAAAATAAACTCCTCCTGTTAACTCCCTGACTATGAGAATATCTAAATTTTCAATAATATGATTTTTCAGCGGGGATGCAGATGCAAGCTCATTAAATAAAAAAGCAGGTCTTAAATTAGCAAACAAGCCAAGAGATTTGCGCAACCCCAATAAAGCTTGTTCTGGTCGAACGTCCCAATCAAGATTATCCCACTGGGGCCCACCAACAGCGCCAAATAAAATTGCATCTGAGTTCTTTGCCATATCCAATGTTTCTTCAGTCAAGGGTTTGCCAAACTCATCGAAAGACGAACCGCCAACTTTTCTTTCAGATAACTGAAAATCTAAATTTTGCTCATCAATTAGATATTGCAAAACTTCATTCATTGAAGAACTTACTTCTTTACCTATCCCATCTCCAGGAAGAATTAATATTTTTTTTGTCATTTTTGCACTCAATTGTTGTAGTCAAAAAGCCAGGGTCTCTTATTTCTTCTTATTTTCTCGAAAGCTTCAATATGATGTTTATGTTTTAAAGTAATATCTACATCATCTAAATTATTAATAATGCGATCAAGCAGGCTGTCCTTTACATTAAATGAATAAGAAGATTCGCCATCAAATTTAATATTTTTTTTCACCAAATCAATTTGAAAACTAGTCGGTGAAGTGCTACAAATTTCAAATAAATAGTTAATTTCCTTTTTGGTTAGCACAATTGGAAGAACTGAGTTTTTAAAACAGTTGTTGTAAAAAATATCTCCAAACGAGCTTGCTATTACTGCTTTAAAACCAAAATCTCTTAGAGCCCATACTGCATGTTCCCTGCTTGAGCCACAACCAAAATTATCTCTAGTTAATAGGATTGCAGAGTTAGTAAATGGTTCTTTATTTAAAATGAAATCATGATTTTGAGATCGATCATCTGAGGTCATGTCTAGCCTCCCTGCATCTAAATATCTCCAGCCATCAAATAGAAAATCTCCAAAGCCAAATTTTTTTATGGATTTGAGATACTCAGTTGGAATAATTTGATCAGTATCAATATTATCCCTATCAAAAGTTGCTACGATGCCTGTGATAATTGAATTAGTCATGATGATGATGGATCTATTATTTTGCCGTTTATCGCTGTTAATGCAGCCATCAGCGGGCTCATCAAATGAGTTCTGCCAAGATTACCTTGCCTGCCTTCAAAGTTCCTATTCGAGGTTGATGCGCAACGCTCATAAGGCTTTAGCTGGTCAGGATTCATACCTAAACACATTGAACAACCTGGATCACGCCATAAAAAACCTGCATCAACAAAAATTTTGTCTAAACCCTCTTCTTCTGCTTGAGCTTTCACCATGCCCGAACCAGGTACCACAATAGCCTCAGTAATATCTTTTGAAACTTTCTTTCCTTGTATGACTGAGGCAGCGTCACGCAGATCTTCAATCCTTGAGTTAGTGCAAGAACCAATAAAAATCCTATCAAAACTTAAATCCTGAAGGGTTTTTGATTCATCTAGACCCATATAAGTTTTTGCAAGCAATAGGTTTTCATGACTTGCTTCATCAACATCCTCTTGAGTGGGAATATCGGCATCAAAATCTATTGTCATTTCAGGTGAAGTACCCCAGGTAACTTGTGGTTTAATTTCAGATACATCAATGTTGATTGATTTATCAAAATTTGCATCAGGATCTGATTTTAAAGTCTGCCAATACTCGCTGGCTTTACTAAACATTGAATCTGATAGATTGGAGTGATTTTTAACATAATCAAGAGTAGTTGAATCAACCCCTGTAAGACCAACCTTTGCTCCAGCCTCAATGGCCATATTGCAAATTGTCATTCTAGATTCCATTGATGCGGACGAGATATATGAGCCTGAAAACTCTATAGCATGGCCAGTGCCTCCGGCAGTTCCGATTAATTTAATTAAATGCAAAACAATGTCTTTTGAGGTCACTCCTTTTTGAGGCATACCATTAAAATTAACTTGCATGTTTTTTAACTTAGTAATTTTTAAACATTGAGTGGCTAACACATGCTCAACTTCAGAAGTTCCTATGCCCATGGCTAAACATCCAAATGCTCCATGAGTTGATGTATGAGAATCGCCACACACAATTGTCATGCCTGGCAATGTATATCCCAGCTCTGGGCCCATTACATGAACAATACCTTGTTTATTTGAAGTTATATCAAATTGATGGATGCCAAAACTGTTGCAGTTTTTATCAAGTTCAACTACCTGAATTTTGGCCACCTCATCTTTGATTGATGCAGCATCAAAACCATTACCTCGATCAGTAGGAACATTATGGTCAGGAGTGGCGACATTTGCATCCAATCGCCATGGTTTTAATTTTTTATGCCTTAGACCTTCGAAGGCTTGTGGTGAAGTCACCTCATGAAGGTAGTGCCTATCAATATAAATTAATGACTCATTAGTATCGTCAGTTTGAACTAGATGCTCATTCCAGAGCTTGTCATATAAAGTGGCAGACATCCTATTTATTAAATGGAGTAGATTGATCAACCATTCCACACTGAGCTTCATTTCGCAATAAATGATCCATAACAACCAAATTGACCATTGCCTCGGCTATAGGAACCGCTCTAATTCCAACACAAGGATCATGCCTGCCAGTTACTTCAACTTCAACTTCTTCGCCGCTAGCATTAATTGTTTGGCCTTTTGATTTAATACTAGATGTTGGCTTAATAATGAACTCAAGCTCTATCAAGTCACCATTTGTAATTCCGCCCAAGATCCCCCCGGCATTATTTGATTTAAAACCATCTGTTGTCATTTCGTCTCGGACCTCAGAACCTTTCAGATCCAACATATTATGAGTATTTCCAATACTGACAGATTTCACAGCATTAATACTCATAATAGCTTTTGCTAAATCTGCATCAAACTTGTCAAAAACAGGTTCACCAAGACCAATTGGACAATTGGTTACTCTTACACCAAGTTTTGCTCCTACTGAATTACCTTCTGCAATCAACTCAGCAAACATAACATCTAAGTCTTCCAATTTAGAATCATCTGCAAAAAAATACTTGTTAGAATTAGCATTTGATAAATTAATCTTATCTGCTGAAATAGAGCCAATTTGACTCACATAACCATCCACATGAATGTCGTGCAAGTTAAGATATTTTTTAGCTATTGCGCCAGCTGCTACTCTCATCGCTGTTTCTCTTGCGCTTGATCGACCACCGCCTCTATAATCTCGATGACCATATTTAGCTTGATAGGTTATATCAGCATGATTAGGACGAAAAACATCTTTAATATTCGAGTAATCTTTTGATCTTTGATCTTGATTATAAATAATTAAACTAATTGGAGTTCCCAAGGTCTTTCCTTCAAATACACCTGACAAAATTTCTACCAAATCATCCTCTTTTCTTTGTGTGGTTACATCAGACTGACCCGGTTTTCTGCGATTCAGTTCAGATTGAATGTCATCAGTTGAAATTTCTAATTGGGGCGGACAACCATCTATTATGCACCCAAGCGCCTTCCCATGGCTTTCTCCATACGTTGTAACTTGAAATAATTTTCCAAATGTATTGCCTGACATACGCAGAATTATAGACTAAAAAGTTTAATAGAGCCTATCTAAGGCTTGATAGTCCGCCATCAATACTAATTGTTTGACCGGTAATCCAATCTTCTTTAGCGGAAAAAAGGTTGTATATGACCTTAGCAACCTTAGCTGGATCTCCAATGGTATTGAGTGGATGTCTTTCTTCAGAGGATTGTAATTTTTTTTCATTATTAAGAAGATGTTCAGCCATTGGGGTATTGGTTAAGGATGGAGCAACGCAATTTACAGCTACTCTAGGTGCAAGCTCAGAAGCAAGGCTTCTAGCAAAGCCCTCTAGGGCAGCCTTTGATGCTGCAATGGAAGAGTGAAATGTCATTCCACTCTTGGCAGCTACAGAAGAGATGAAAACAACTGAGGCTCCCTCATCTTTTTTAAGATTAGGTAAAACTTTTTTTATGATGTTGAAAGCGCCCTCAACATTAATCTTAAAATCTTCCCTTATATCAGAAATATCCATTCTTTGAATTGATTTAAGTGAAATAGAACCTGGACAATAAAGCAATGCATCGATTGAGTCTGGTAAAGCATCTAGGCTAGACAAATCTTCATTTGGATCTAATAGAATGAAATTCTCTAAAGGTAGATCTATTGTCGATCTCGAAGTTGCAATAACATTATCGCCTTTTGAATTGGATAGCTTTATTACCTCCTGACCAATTAAAGAATTGCCACCTATTACCAAGATATTTTTTTGCATGATTAAGAAATATTTATATCAGAAACTATTACAATATATTTGTGATGATAAAAAAAATTTCAAGTGCTTGTTTGCTCTTTACTATCTTAAGCCTTGTCTTAGGTTCTTGCTCAACGCTTGAACAGAATTCAACTTTTGAAATTAGCAATCAATACAATGTTTACATTGATAGAGATTTTTGACCTCGATACAAAGGCATCAATTCCACAAGATCCTCGTATGCATCTTCTGCATGAACCAGACCTATTCCATACGCAACATCTTGATCAGTCTGACCTTTGATATATGGAACTCCCCAAAAATCTCTATCAATGTAAACATTGTATTGATTGCTAATTTCAAAAGTTGAA
>JAQWJG010000017.1 GCA_029248485.1 SAR86 cluster bacterium
CTGCCTATTGACTACCAAAGGCCTGCCAGATAAAAAGATGCTAACTGTAGGGATGCTTTGCGCATTCATTGCTTCAAGTAATGGCAAGAATTTAGGATCAGTTGCTGCAAAGGCGACATCTTTCAAGTCCCCAAGCATTTCTGCATATGGTTCTTCGCCAAAAACACCTATAACAACATCTGGATCTTTGATAAATTTTCCATTATTGGAAAATTCAACTGTTCCTCCTGATGAAAGAATTGTCTTCTCCAAGGCCTCATAAATTGAATTTACATTAACAAAATCGCTGTTTGAATTCTCTCTCCCTTGCCAAGTGATAGTCCATCCGCCAGTTTGAGAAGAAATTTTCTTAGCTGCATCGCCAATAATTCCAATGTGTTGTGTAGGATTCAAAGGTAGCAATCTATTATTGTTTTTTAACAGAACAAGTGATTCCCTAACTGCTTGTCGAGCCAAAGCAATGTGCTTTGGATGACCTAAATAATTTTCCTTAAATTCATGAGGAACTCTTCCATTAAATAAGCCAAGTCTAGATTTTACAGTTAAGATATTTCGTACAGCCTCATCCAATCTGACCTCAGAAATTTCTCCTGACTTGACTTGCCGGATAGTATTTCGAAGGAGATCTTTCCAATTTTCTGGGACCATGAACATATCTACACCAGCATTAAAAGACTGAGCGCATTTTGCATTTGAGCACCCTTCCACTTGACCATGGCCATTCCAATCGCCAACAACGAACCCATCAAATTGCATATCTTTTTTTAATATATCGGTAAGTAATTTCTCATAACCATGAATCTTTTGGCCATTCCAAGAATTGAAACTAGCCATAACTGTTTGAGCACATGCATCCAATGCATCAAAATATGGATATCCATGCAATTCTCGCAAACCTATCTCTGAGATTCTAGTATTGCCTTGATCAATTCCTTCAAAAGTCCCTCCATCACCCATAAAATGTTTTGCAGTAGCAATTACATGATTGCTATCTAGTAAAGTTTCGTTCTCGCCTTGAAGTCCTAAAATAAATGCTTTGCCTAATTTTGATACTAGAATTGGATCCTCTGAAAATCCCTCATAAGTTCTACCCCATCGATCATCTTGAGGAACTGCAATGGTTGGTGCGAATGTCCAGGCGACCCCGGTAGATAAAACTTCAAGCGCTATCACCTCACCGATATTTCTAATTAAATCTTCGTTACCAGTAGCCCCTAGACCTATGTTATGTGGAAATAATGTTGCACCTATAACATTATTATGGCCATGGACTGCATCAGTTCCCCATAAAACCGGTACTTTGATACCTTTATAACTTGGAGAGGCGTCATAAAATTCTTTGCTTAACTTTTTCCAATCATCAACGGAACTATACTTGTCTCCATTTGGAGCAGTATTACCGCCATTTAAGACAGAGCCAATTTTAAATTTCCTCACATCTTCTGGTGAAATAAAATCTAAATCTCCTTGAATAACTTGGCCTACTTTCTCCTCAACAGTCATCCCAGCTATTAACTGCTCTATAAGATCAGCATTATTAAAGTTTTTATATTCACAAGAATTGGTTCTGGTCCAATCCACTTGTCCAAAAATAGTTGGCACATGACACAATAAAATGATTAAAAATAAATTTTTCATATTTTCTCCTTATTAAAAATCTATATCTGAAAATTCAATCTTAGTTTTCTCTTGAGTTAATAAAAAATGCAGGGGTAACTGGTTGTCCTTAAATGCTCTTTCAACAATTTTTCTTTTAGTTAAGTTTGGAACTAATAAAATACACCTCTTAGTGTCAATCAGCATAGATAAGTTCATTGAAATTCTCCTATGACTGGGTATACCTAAGTCCTGATCTGAGACTATGATAGAAGGTGTGGCATCTGCGTCAAAGGCACAAGTATTATTGAGCTGGGCTGGAAATAAGGATGCAAAATGCCCATCATTTCCCAATCCAAGGAGAACAACATCAAATGGTCGTTTTATATCCTGTATTGCTATTTTTGAATCATTCAATGGATAAAATGAAGCTGAGCTTGCCTTGTTTTTTAGCAAATGGAGTTGAATCAAATTGTTGTTTGAATCTGGGTGATCTGGAGGGACAACTCTGTCATCACCTAGAAAAATTGATACTTTAGACCAATCTAAATCTTTATTACTTAAATTATCATAAATTGGTAATGGGCTGCTTCCTCCACATACAACCAAGGATGCATAACCATTCAAATTAATACTTGAGCTTAATGAGTCTGCAATTGATTGAGGTAAATTATCTAAAGTAAAATCTTTCAAAGTTAGTTAAGGTTCTGACTAATTTTATTAATAAAATTTAAGCTGCCATGCAAACAAGTCATCTCTTGATTGATTAATGCGACAGGCATTTGTTTGAGAACATCGGCGTGCATTAATTTTCTATTAACTAAGAAATTTTTCATAAACAACTCAAGATCAAGGAATTCTTGCAAAGAACGCATTAAACCTCCAGCAAGATATATTCCTTTTCCTGGCATATAGGCCAAGGCAAGCTCAGAGAGGATTTGAGCAAGAGAGATTAAAAAGACATCTGCACTCTTTTGAGCAAATTGATCCGAATGATAGCTTCCTACAATCTCCTCTGGAGATTTATCTGTGCCTGCAAAATATGAGTAAATTTTAGCTAGCCCTCCACCTGAAATAAGGTCTTCGACAACATTAAAATCTTTTTTGTTTTCTAAGCCAAGCTCTAAAAAGAGGTCAGGAATGGCGAATGAGCTATTGCCGATTTCTGTTGGAAGTACGATATTCTCTCTAATTACCTGGGCTGCACCTAATCCAGTGCCTGGGCCTAAGATTAAAGCTGTTTCATTGAATGGGTGACCTTGATTAATAAAGCTCATCTCATCTTGCTTAAAAAGCGATAAGCCATGCCCTATTGACTCCCAATCATTGAGTATGTGACAGGAATCAACTTTGAACTTCTTTAGAATCTCAGCCTCATCTATTGTAAATTCTCTATTTGTCATTGCTATAGAGTGATGCAGTTTAGGGCCAGCAATAGAAAATACTAAGTGTTTAATTGATAGATCTTCATCTAAAAAGCCCTGTAGCATTTCATCAAAAGAGGCCAAGCAATCTAGATTTTGCTTATTGGGATTGATCAGTGTGCTGGAGCCTATATCTGCTGACGCAGTTCTAATATTTGTACCGCCTATGTCTATTAGTAAGACTCTTGAGTTTATAAAGGCTACCTGAGGATCGATTACCATAGCAAGAAATAAGTAATAGTTAGAATGATGCAAATAATCACAGTACTAACATTGAATGATTTCTCAGTCTTGAAATTAATACCAGATATATCTATTGCTTTTTCTTGATCGCTATATCCTTGAAGCAAAGAAGTTATATAGCATGCAAAACCTGAGACCAAGAATACGACCCCCATTCTGTGAATGAAAGGATATTCAGGAAAAACAAGGAAGATAAATAGAGATAAAATCAAAGACATAATTGCTGCGACTAAAACACTTAAAGTTGTAGCTTTTTTCCAAAATAAAGCAACTAAAAATATCACCAAAATTCCAGGAGTAAAAAACCCAGTGAAGTTTTGAATGTATTGAAATGCAGACTCCATACTGCCAAGCAATGGTTGTGCACAAAGGACTGCAATCAATAATGAAATCCAAGCCATGTTCCTACCAACATTAACCAACTTTTGCTCTGAAGGTTTTGAATTGACAAAACTGCGGTAGATATCCATCGTAAAAATTGTACTGACACTATTCGTCATAGATGCCAATGAGGATACTATTGCCGCAACTAATGCTGCAAAAGTTAAGCCTAGTAAGCCATTAGGCAATAACGACATCATCATGGGGTATGCTTGATCTGATTTCTCTAGCGTAGGGTAAATAACAGCTGCACAGATTCCTGGAAGCACAACTACGAATGGCATTAAAAGCTTTAAATATGCGGCGAACATAACGCCCTTTTGCGCCTCAGGTAATGATTTAGCACCTAGAGCTCTTTGCGTAATGTATTGATTAAACCCCCAATACGCAAAATGGGCTATCCATAAACCGCCTATCAAAACCCACACTCCCGGTAAGTCCTTATAGGCTGGATGATCAGCAGACAAAATCATATCAAATTTTTCAGGAAGCAATTGATAGACTTGGCCCAAGCCATTAACCACTCCTGCGCCATCAGATATTTGATTTAATGCAATATAAGATACAGATAAACCGCCAAAAATTAATAATATAACCTGGATAATATCTGTCATAGCTACTGCTTTAAGCCCTCCCCAAAGTGAATAGGCTAAAGAAAGCAGAGCTAAGAGAACCAAGCCATAAAATAAATCTAGACCCGTTAATGAATTAATTGCTAGGGAGCCAAGCCATAAAACGCTTGTCAAATTTATAAATATATATACTGCTAACCAAAAGAAAGAAAGCACAAGACTGACTCTTTTATCAAATCTTTGCTCAAGAAACTGAGGCATTGTATAAATTTGTTTTTCGAGAAATAGTGGCAAGAAATACTTTGCCATCACTATCAAAGCTATAGCCGCCGTTAATTCATATGTTGCTATGGCCATACCAACAACGAAACCCTGGCCGGACATTCCAATAATCTGTTCTGCTGAAATATTAGCCGCAATTAAAGAAGCTCCAATAGCCCACCATGGCAAAGATCTACCTGCTAAAAAGTAGTCTTCTGCTGTTTTTTCAGCACCTTGTTGAGATCGAGAAACATATTGAGCTAGAAATATTATTCCAACACAGTAAAAAGCGACAATGAATATGTCTAAATTGCTAAACAACATTTATGCACCACCCCATTGATATCGTTGTCAAAGAACATACATTATCGTTAAAATAGTAAGATAAGGCAATCATAATTAAAAAAAGCATGACAGTTACGATCAAAGATGTCTCAAAAGATGCAGCAGTATCAATAAAAACTGTATCAAGAGTTATTAATAACGAAGCAAATGTTGCAGAAACAACAAAAGAAAAAGTGCTTGAATCTGTTAGAAAACTTGGTTTTAAACCCAATAAAAGTGCCCAAAGCCTTAGATCAAAAAAATCCTATATGCTTGCATTACTATATGATAATCCCAACAAATCTTATCTAGCCGATGTTCAAAGCGGTATCTTTAATGCTTGTAAAAGTACTGGTTACAATCTAGTTATCCAAGAATGTGATTATAAATCTAGCGAATTAAAAAAAGATATTGTTAAGTTTGTTGAAGATTTTAGAATTGATGGCTTAATTGTTACCCCTCCTTTGAGTGATATGGAGGATTTCCTTCTAGATTTAGATAGCCATGAAATAGAATACTCAGTAATCGCCCCTAGTACCATGAACTCAGAATCTCTCCATGTTTCTTCCAATGACTATGAAGCTGCATATTCTCTAACCTCAGAAATTATTAAACATGGTCATAAAGATATAGGTTTTATAAAAGGCCATCCTAAACATTCCGCATCTCATTTAAGGTTCAATGGTTTTGTTGATGCGATCAAAAATAATGGAATGGAGAGCAATGAACAATGGATCAAGCAAGGTAATTTTAGCTTTAAATCAGGGTTTGATGCTGGAGTAGAAATTTTTCATTCTGAAAAAATTCCAACAGCAATTTTTGCAAGTAATGACTCTATGGCAGCAGGAATAATGAAATCTGCTCAAATGAAAGGTCTCCAGGTACCTCAAGACCTTTCTCTAGCTGGATTTGATGACTCCCCTATTGCTCATCAGATATGGCCAGCCTTAACAACTGTTAAGCAGCCTGTAGAAAAAATGGCGGCGCATGCAGCAAAAATATTGATTGCTAAATTTGATGGTTTGGCCGAGCAAACAAAATCAAAAGAATTTAAATCAGAGCTAATAGTTCGAGAGTCTTTAAAGACCTTATAGTTTAAAAGACTCAATCACACCTGCAACAACAAACTCTATCGCTAAAGCCCCAAGCAATATTCCAAAAATCTTTTGAACTACAATTATAATTGTTGGTCCAACTTTTGATGAAAGGCTGGCTGAAAGCCACATTGCAAAGGCGACTAAAATAACAATGATTAATATTGGGAGAAAATTAACCAAGATTTGAGTTGGGTCGCTTGAGTTTGTTTCAGCAATTAGTAGGGCTGTAGTCATAGCGCCTGGTCCCGCAATTAATGGAATTGCTAAGGGAAAAATCGCAAGGGACTGAACAGATTCATCATCTAAAGCTACCTCAGCAGTATTTTGCCTTCTAGTTTGTCTTTGCTCCAAGACCATTTGAAATGCAATAGCAATTAAAAATAAGCCTCCTATAATTTTAAATGAGCTCATAGAGATGCCCATTAGATCCAACACTGAAGTCCCAAATAAATAAAATAGCGCTAAAATAAAAAAAGATACTATGGTTGCCTGAATATAGATTCTTTTTATATCCTTTTTGTTCAAGCCCTGCGTGAGACTTGCGAAGATAGGCACAAGTGCAATTGGGTCAACTGCAACAAATAATAAAATAGTATTCTCCAGAACTTGATCAAACATATTATGTTGAAATTATTTGAATAGAATCTGTGTGCGATGCTGAATAGATCCCTGCTATAAAAACAAATTTTAATGATTTCTTAGCTTTTTTTTCTGAATTTAAAATTGATTTTATCCTGGAAATTGTAGTTGATTGATTGGTTATAGATTTAATAAATCGAGGCTGCATTCCACCAATCAAACTTAATTGATGAAAGGTATCTCTATTATTAGTAAATGCATATATGGGCATTCGAAAAGGCTTAGTATTAGAAACTACATTTGCAGTTTGGCCAGATCTAGTAATAATTACTATCGCGTCTGCATTAACTCTCGCTGCAAGATCGCGAGCTCCTTTTGCTATATTTTGCCAATCTGAATGATCTTGAAGAAACTTCTCGTAACCAAGTGTTCTAAAATGCTCTGTTTTGCTAGCTATTTCTTTAATCATTTTGATGCATTGAACGGGGTATTTGCCGATACTCGTCTCGCCAGAAAGCATGACTGCATCAGAGCCTTCATAGATTGCATTTGCAACATCGGTGACCTCAGCTCTGGTTGGTGTTGGGTGATTAATCATAGATTCTAATAAATGAGTTGCAACGATTGACCTTCTTCCCCACTTAGCACTTGCATACATGATTCTTCTTTGAATATTAGGCAAATCTGCAAGATTTGTCTCAATTCCAAGATCTCCCCTAGCAACCATCACTATGTCTGCAGCTTGAGTAATCTCATGTATATTTTCGAGCCCTTCTTGATTTTCAATTTTGGCAATAATTTTAATTGGTGACTTTTTTCTTTTTAAAATGGATCTCAAAGTCAAAACATCCTTGGCAGATCTAACAAATGACAGAGCAATAAAACTAACATTATGTTTTATACCAAAATTAATATCCTTACGATCTTTTTTAGTAATTGAAGGCAAGTCAACTCTTACCCCAGGAAGGTTTACATGACGTTTGCTTCCAAGCTTTCCCCCATCAAGGACTTTGCATTTAAGGTTTTCTTTATCTTTAGCTAAAACCTGAAAATTAAGCAAGCCATTATCGATACTGATCTTTGATCCTTTGGCTACGCTTTTAATCAAACCCTTATAGTTAATCTTTATAGAAGAAGTTTCTACATCGATATCATCTCTGATAGTTAGATTTACAACATCACCCGTTTGCAAATCAATATCAGACTGATTAATACCAGTTCTTATTTCTGGTCCTTGGGTATCAAGCAATATACCGATAGGTCCAAATAGATTAGATTGCTTTTTATTTAGTCTGCGAATCGATTCGACAACAGAGATCGCATCAGCATGTGATGCATGAGACATATTAATTCTTGCTACATTCATACCAGCTGAATGCAGGGATTTTAAATCATTGTATTTATTGGTGCTAGGACCAATTGTTGCGATGATTTTTGTTTTAGTAACTAACATGTTCGGCATGATACTCCATTAAATACTAAAGTGAATATATTGACATCGTTGTCATATGGGGTATATTCTATTTCACAAGGGGACATAATGGGTAGATACCTACCATAGAATGAATATATTTATTTTTGGCGGAACGGGTGATTTAGCGCAAAGAAAGTTGCTGCCAGCACTGTATAGACATTTCAAGTCAGAAAGACTTAGCACTCTAGTAAAGATATATGGGATTGGCTCAAGCAATCTTGATATCTTATCTTATCAGCAAGAAGTTAAAAATAAACTTGGTGTTAATCTTGAATCGATAGAGTATGAGGAAGAAATAGTTCAGAAATTTATTGAAATTGTTTCTTATATTAAAATTGATTTCAATTACGATAAAGACTTTGATTCTCTTAAGAAAATCACCTCCAGCAAGGATCGAAATTTATTTTACTTAGCAGTTACACCAATTTTCTATAAAGTTATTGCTGATAACTTGAATAAACAAGGTGTTATAGGCCCCCGCTCCTCAATAATAGTTGAGAAACCAATCGGCAATGATCTTCAGTCATCTATTGATATTAATGAATCATTGGCTTTATATTTTAATGAAAACCAAATTTTTAGAATTGATCATTATCTCGGTAAGGAAGCTGTACAAAATCTTCTAGCGTTAAGATTTGGAAATATCTTATTTGAAAAAATATGGTCTAATGTTGCCGTAGATCATGTTCAGATTACAGTAGCTGAAACGCTTGGATTGGAAAAAAGAGGTTCCTACTACGATCAAACTGGAGCTATAAAAGACATGCTTCAAAATCATCTTCTCCAGATTCTGTGTTTGGTAGCGATGGAACCGCCTACAAACATAAATTCCGAATCAATCAGAGATGAGAAATTAAAAGTCCTTAGGTCACTTAGACCATTAAAGACAAATGAAACTAATGACCATCTTGTGGTCGGTCAATATAAGGATGGTGCAATAAATGCAAAGACAATTACATCATACATAGATGAAAGTGGAGTAAATCAAGAAAGTAAAACTGAAACTTTTGTTGCACTAAAGTTATGGATAGATAATTGGCGGTGGTCAGGGGTCCCCTTCTTTTTAAGAACAGGCAAAAGAATGGCAGAAAAGCGGTCAGAGATAGTTATACAATTTAAATCTGTTCCCCACAATATTTTTGATTCAAATACCAAACAAAAAGATAATCAATTAATTATAAGACTGCAGCCTGAAGAAAGCATAAAGCTAAAAATAATGATTAAAAAGCCTTCTGCTTCTGGTTTCCATCTGCAAGAGCTTCCTCTTGACTTGTTATTTGATGATTATTACGACGATGATCATCTAGATGCTTATGAAAGATTATTGATGGATATCATAGAAAATAAACCCTCTCTATTCATGAGAAGAGATGAGGTAGAAGAAGCATGGCGCTTTACAGATCAACTAATCAAATCAATTGGTGAGTCAGAAACAAGCCTTTCAAAATATAATGCGGGTAGTTGGGGCCCTTCTAGTTCAGATTTGCTGATAGCAAATCAAAATGCCAAATGGAATAATGAGGAAGATTGAATGTTAAGTAAAATTGATGAAATTAAAGCTAGAATTGAACTACGAAGCCAACCTATAAGATCGAAATATTTAGAAGAAGTTGATGAGTGGAAAAAGAAATCGCCAAATAGAAACTCTACAGGATGTTCTAATCTTGCCCATGCCTTTGCTGCTTGCAATAAAAATAGTCAAAGCTCTGATTTAAATTCAAAAAAATTTGTTGGAATTATTTCTGCATATAATGACATGCTGTCTGCTCATGCTCCTTTTGAAAACTATCCTGCCATGCTTAAAAAAGAAGGAAATAAGCTCAATCTAAATATTCAAGTTGCTGGAGGTGTTCCTGCAATGTGTGATGGTATTACACAAGGAGAGCCAGGAATGGAACTTTCATTATTCAGCAGAGACACCATTGCATTGTCTACAGCAATTGGTTTATCACACAATGTTTTTGATTCAGCTATTTGTTTGGGTACTTGCGACAAAATTGTTCCAGGGCTTTTAATTGGAGCCTTGAAATTTGGGCATTTACCTATAATTTTTCTTCCTGGTGGGCCCATGTCGACAGGTATATCAAATACTAAAAAAGCAGAAGCAAGACAAGCCTATGCTGCAGGTGAAATTCAGAAGATAGATTTGTTGAATATTGAACAGCAAGCCTATCATTCAACTGGAACTTGCACGTTTTATGGAACAGCTAATACAAATCAATTAATCGCTGAGGCAATGGGTTTCCAGTTACCGGGAACTGCATTCACTCCAACAGAATCTCCAGTAAGAGATTACCTTAAAAAAGAATCTCTTCAGGCACTTATGAGATTAATGGATGCAGAAATAGGTCTGGGCGAAATGCTAGATATTAAAAACTGGATGAATGCTTTGATAGTACTTCTAGCAAGCGGAGGATCAACTAACTTAGTAATTCATTTGATAGCAATGGCAAGATCTGCGGGTTATATACTAGAGATTGAGGACTTTAGTGATTTATCTTGTATTATTCCCTTGCTTTGCCAAGTTTATCCAAATGGAACTGCGGATGTGAATGAATTTCATTCAGAAGGCGGTATTGCGAGACTGCTTTCTAACCTGATGGAAGGAGATTTAATTTACCAAGATATTGAAACTGTCGCTGGTTTTGGCTTGGAAAACTATACAAAGACTCCTTATATTGATGGCGTTAATGTTACAAATCTTAAGTGGAAAAATTTAGATCAAAATCAAAATACAAAAAGTATCTCAACAATTGATAATCCATTCAAATCTAATGGAGGAATTAAATTCATTGGAGGAGATATTGCAGAGGGTGTTATAAAAGTTTCAGCATTGAAAGATGAAAATGAAGTTATTATTGCTCCTGCAAAAGTTTTTTTAAGTCAGGAAGATGTATTAGATGCATTTAAAAATGGTGACCTAAATTCTAACTTATTCATTGTCTTGCTTGGTCAAAGTCCAGAGGTTAACGGAATGCCAGAACTTCATAAATTAACCTCCCCAATCAATGTACTTCAGAAGAAAGGGCATAAAATTGCACTAGTAACTGATGGACGTATGTCGGGTGCATCTGGATCTTTTCCTGCCTTAATACATGCGGTAAGTAAAAATGATAACTTATATAAAATTAAGAATAATGATCAGCTCACCCTTGATTTAAAAAATGCTTTACTATCAATTGAGAATTTTAAATCTAGTGAAAGAGAGCCAATTAAGATTGCAGCAGATAATACTGGCTTGGGTCGAAGCTTGTTTGAACTTTTTAGAAATAATGTTAGCTCAGTGAATTCTGGTGCCTCGATATTTGATAAATAGCATGAAATTTAAACCACCTAAATACCTTCCAACTCTTACTATCTCATCCTTAGATGAAGCTGAGTTAGTAAATAAAATATTACAATCAGTAGATATTCCATATTTAGAAATAACATTAAGATCTACTGTATCAATGGAGGCTATAGAGTATATCTCCGATCAAGCTAATATTAATCTAGGCATTGGAACTGTTCTGAATACAAATCAGTTAATAAATTTGCCAATCCCTAAGATTAAATTTGTAGTGTCACCCGGCTTCAATGAGGATGTAGCCATTTTTTGTAAAGAAAATGTTATTGAATATATACCTGGTATTGAAACAAGCACAGAAATCATAAAAGCTCTTAATCATGGTTTTGATATTCTAAAATTTTTCCCTGCTGAGTTTGCTGGAGGTGTTCAGAAACTTAAAGCTCTTTCAAGCATTTTTCCAAACGTTAGTTTTATGTGCACAGGTGGGATTAATTTAGAAAATTATAAAAAATATATTGAGCTGCCTAATGTGTGCTCAGTGGGTGGTTCATTCGTTCTTCCAAAGAAATTAATCAAAGCAGAATATGTCTCTGAGGCAATAAATCACTTAAATTTATTATAGGCAAAAAAAAACAGAGCTAAGCTCTGTCTTTTCAGTTCGAGATTGGAAGGGGTCTAAAGTGAGAATCTCTTTAGCTCCTTGAAGGCTTTCTCTTTCCTTCTTGGTGGGTCACTAAGCTCTTTTTTATCGTCGAC
>JAQWJG010000028.1 GCA_029248485.1 SAR86 cluster bacterium
TTTTTAATTACGGAAACTCTTGCAGGTCTTACAACCCGTTCATGGAGTTCCCAACCCCTTTGAAATATATTTTCAATTTCATTATTTTCTTTTTTTGGATCCTTCGAAGTCATTACTGCCTCATGCTTAATTGGATCAAACTGTTCATTTAACGGATAGATGGGTCTAATGCCAAATTTATCAAGAGCTGACTCGAAAGATTTTAGAGTGAGCTCTACTCCTTCTTTATCTTCCTTTGTTGAATCTTTTGAGAAATTATTGAGTGCATGTTCAAGATTATCTACGACAGGCAACAACTCATGAAGGAGTCTTTCTACTCCATATTTATGTGCTTTTTCAATATCTGCAGTGTTTCTTTTAAAAGCATTATCAAGCTCAGCTCTTGATCTGAGAAGGGCCTCCTCAAGATCTTTAATTTTTTCTTCTGCATTGGGAATCTCTGAATTTTCTTTGATCGATGGATCTAAGCCCTCTTCAGAAGAGCCATCCACATCTATACCAGTCTCTAATTCAATAGACTCATCTTTAAGATCTGTTTTATCTTGTACTTTTTGTTTTTTTGCCATCTTTACATCCAATATCTAAATATATTGGGATGACTCATAGCGAGTTCAAGGGCTTAAAGGTAATTTATTTAATAGGTTTTACGTATAGAACCATGCTGTGATCAACTATTTCATAGCCCATTTCATTTGCAATTGATTCTTGACGTTTTTCAATTACCTCATCATGAAACTCAATAACCTTGCCGCTTTCAAGACATACCATGTGATCATGATGATCATCAGGAGTGATCTCATAGACTGCGTGACCATCTTCAAAGTTGTGTCGCATTACTATCCCAGCAGATTCAAATTGAGTTAGCACTCTGTATACAGTTGCCAAGCCAACATCCTCGCCTGAAGTAATAAGCTGTTTATAAATATCTTCAGCGCTTAAATGACGATTATCGCTGGATTCGAGAGCTTCTAAAATTCTTATTCTAGGAAGTGTTGCTTTTAAGCCCGCTTTTTTTAATTCAGTATTTTCTTTACTCATGAACTTTTCGATGTATCCTCTTTCAAAGTATAATCAAATCATCTCATGAAGCAATTAACAAAAGTCTTTTTAATCATTATTTTGTCTCTTGGTGGGGTATCGAACTGCTCATCCCTAGCTCCATTTAAAGTAGCTGTTTTGCAAGGCAATATCATTGAGGATGAGGACGTGGAGCAGCTTGTGAAAGGCCTGTCTATGGATCAGGTGCAATACCTACTAGGAACTCCATTGCTTAATAGCCCTATCCATCAAAATAGATGGGATTATTTTTATTCAGTTAAAGTTGGTGAAACAATTGTTGGTGAGAAGAAATTATCGCTAGTCTTTGACTTAGATCAAAAATTGGATACCTGGGTCCTAGAAGAAACTACTCTCACAGATAATGACTAAGAATTTTTTGCTATCTTAGCTTTATTTTTTCTTCTTTCTTTGGGGTCTTGAAAAAGTGGTTTGTAAATCTCAAGCCTTTCTCCATCAGACATTCTGTAGTTGAGTGGTTTGGCCTTATATTTCCCATCTAACTCCTCGCCATTTATCCCAACTTTTAAGAAATTTATTTCTTGCCGATGAAGTTTTTTTACTTCCGGCAATTCTAAGACCTCTTTTGCAGTAATGCTTTCAGAAACATCAAGCTCTAAAAAACTTGGATTAGCTCCTTGTTGGATAGAGACATAGATCTTCATTTTAATAATTGAGTTGCAAACGCATTAATAAACTTGTGGCCAATTTTATCTATCAGAGATTGGGTGGTAATAATACTCAGAGCAAATGGAAGAGTAAAAGTAGTTTTAAATCTTACCTTGGTCTGATTTTCATCAATTGCCTCAAGGCTCCAGAGAGCATGGAAATCTAAAAAGGGACCTTTGGCTTGAGTTATGCTTACCTCATGTCCGGTAGTCTTGTTATTAGACTCAAATGAATAGGTTTTATTGAGCAGTGAAAATACCAATCTACCCAAGACAAAACCTTCTTCAGCATCAGGCAATTTAGAGGACTCAAGACAACCAGGTAAAAATTCTTTATAAGACTCAAAGTTATTGATTAGTGACAGTATCCTTTCTGGAGATGCTGTGAATATTTCAGATCCTTCAAAACTGCTGGACATTATTAGCTTGCTAGCTGATATACAAAAACTGCTGCAACAAGAACAGGAGAGATGAATTTGATGAAGAATCTCCAAACTTTAAATATTACAAGATCGATATCAGAAAATTCATCTAGAGCAAGATTCGGCTTTAAAAACCATCCAGCAAAAATTGCAACCATCATGCCCCCAATGGGCATTAGAAATTGATTTGCTAAATAATCTATTGAATCTAAGAAATTAAGATCTCCAATAAAAGAAATATCAGACCAGTCATTAAAGCTAAGCACGCTGCCTATACCTATTACCCATGCAAGGAGACCAAGAGTTAAAGCAGCAGAAAACCGAGAAACTATGTTCTCTTCCTCAAAATATGCAACGCTTGGCTCAAGCAAAGAAATAGCGCTACTTAACGCAGCAATTGAAAGTAATGCAAAGAAAGCTGGCCCAACAATATTGCCCAAAGGCATGTCAACAAAAGCAGATAGGAGACTTACAAAGACAAGACCTGGGCCTGCGCCTGGCTCTAGACCATATGCAAAAATAATTGGGAAGATTGCTAAGCCAGCCAATATAGCTATTAAAGTATCTAAACCTGCAACCGTGAGTGATGTTCTAAAAATATTTTCCTCTTGTGGCATATAAGCTCCGTAGCACATGATAGAGCCCATACCTAGACTTAAACTAAAAAATGCTTGCCCCATGGCTCTCAAGAAAGTCGTAGCATCTACTTCTGAAAAATCTGGAGCAAATAAAAAGCTCAAACCTCTAGTAAAATCGCCATTAATCATTGCATTAACAACCATTACCATCATCAAAATAAATAACGCTGGCATTAACAAGCGAACCATTCTCTCAATGCCGCCAATAACACCAGCTGAAATAATAATAATATTTAAAGCAATAAAAATTGAATGCCAAAATAGCAGTCTTGATGGAGATGAGGTAACTATATTGAATTGCTCTAGAGAGGAAATATCTGGAGTTGGAAAAGCAGCTATAATTATATAGTTCAAACAAATTCCAGCTATAACACTGTAAAAAGAAAGGATTAAAATTCCTGAAATTAAACCACCCCAACCAACGGCCTGCCATTTGCTTGTTTGTCCTGAATCAATCGCGGCTGTTTTCATGGCATTAACAGGGCTTTTCCTGGCACGCCTTCCAATCATGATCTCAGCCATCATTATTGGTAAGCCAACTGCTAAGATACAAAGAAGATAAATCATCACAAAGGCGCCGCCGCCTTCGGTTCCAGCTTTATATGGGAAGCCCCAAATATTTCCCAAGCCTACAGCTGATCCTGCTGCAGCAAGTACAAATGTCCACTTTCCTACCCAGGAGACAGTTTCATGAAGTTTTGAAGAAGAGTTTCCGTTCATATGATTATGTGTAAGGGTTATATAAAAATGCTAAAGAGGTTATGCAGCATATTGTAACTAAGTTTGTTATCAAAGTTCTTGCATTTGCGTATTTAATATTTGCTTGAAAGTATGAACTATTTTTTTTCTCAAAGTTCAAAAAAACTTGTAGAGATAGAGTCATCAAGATAAGGCTGAGTGATAAATTTATAAAAGAAACTAATGCTGCTCCTAAGCCCAAAAGAGAGAACCCAATTGCAACCCAAAGGTATGCTGATGAGGAAGACTCCTCTTCCCAACCCCAAATAATGCCTCCCAAAAAAGCAATTACTATTCCTCCATATATTACTAGAGCCTGAATTGAATGAAGTGCTAGAGTTGGATTGAAAATCCATGGAATTAAAGCTAAAAAAATAAATAAGCATAAACCCCAGTAAATCAAAGTTACTTTAGTTTTTTGCATAAATACCCTCAAAATTTGCAAATAGTTTTAACAGATTCATAATTGTGAGAATCATTATGAATGCTAAAAATAATAATATCATCGTCAAGAATAAAAATGCTGCAAGAAATTATCACTTAACTGATAAATTTCAGGCTGGCCTAGTCTTAGAAGGCTGGGAAGTTAAAGGCTTAAGAAATGGCAAGGTAGACGTAAAGGATTCCTATGTAACTCTTAAAAATAATGAGGCATGGGTTATTGGCTTAAAAATTGATCCTCCTGCATCTTTAAAAAATGATCACATAGATCCAACAAGATCCAGAAAATTACTTCTAAACAAAAGAGAAATAAGCGATATCCTTGAAGCGATTAGTCAGCAAGGCCTTACCTGCGTATTGACATCAGTCTATTGGAAAGAAAATAAAATTAAATGTGATATTGCAATAGGTAAAGGGAAAAAAACCTATGATCAAAGAGAGGATGTGAAACAAAGGGACTGGAATCGAGAAAAGCAGAGAATCTTAAAAAATTCTAACCGTTAGACTTTTTCATATATAATCACACTCCCCATGGGGGCGAATTGGGTTCGACGTTTTTATTGGATTCCAAAGCGCATGCCAAGATTGTGGTAACTCTTGTAAAACATACTACAAAAAAATTAGTTGCAGAAAACGACAACTACGCTTTAGCCGCTTAATTGGCTAACCAATGCAAGAATTGTCTATGGTTTGAAGCATTGGCAAAATACATAGTCTAG
>JAQWJG010000034.1 GCA_029248485.1 SAR86 cluster bacterium
ATTTATTGAAAACTCCTAATTTTGGTAAAAAATCTTTAAATGAAATTAAGGATGTTCTAGCATCTAAAGGCTTTTCTCTTGGTTCGACACTAGAGAATTGGCCTCCAATGGGTTAATAACAATGAGACATAGAAAATCAGGTAGAAAATTAAATAGAAACTCTTCTCATCGCAAAGCACTGATGAAGAATCTTGCTATTGCTTTCATTGAAAGGGAGTTAATTAAAACAACAGTTCCAAAGGCTAAGGAACTAAGGTCTTTTATAGAGCCTCGAATTACTATGGCGAAGGATGATTCTGTTGCAAATCGACGAAGAGCGTTTAATAAGCTCAGACTTGACTCGGTTGTTAATAAGCTTTTTACTGAAATTGCTGTTAAATCAAAAGACAGACCTGGTGGCTATTTAAGAATTATCAAAGCTGGCTTTAGACCAGGCGATAAAGCGGACATGGCATACGTTGAGTGGGTGGATAGAGATTTAGATGGCTCTTCTGAAATAGCTGAGCCTGAGCTTAAAGAAGGTTCAGCTGCTTAACTTTTAAGAACATCTTTTAGATATTTACCTGTATAAGATTTTTTAGACTCAGAAACTTTGCTGGGTGGTCCCTCAGCTATTATTAGACCTCCATCACTCCCTCCCTCTGGACCAAGATCTATTATCCAGTCACTTGATTTAATAACATCCAGATTGTGCTCAATTACCACCACAGTATTGCCTTGATCAGATAATCTTTTTAGAACTCCTAGCAGCAATTCAATATCATAAAAATGAAGGCCTGTGGTCGGCTCATCCAATATAAATAATGTTTTACCGGTACTTCTTTTAGAAAGTTCTTTAGCAAGCTTAATTCTTTGAGCCTCACCTCCAGACAAGGTAGTTGCAGACTGCCCAAGAGTTATATAGGTAAGACCTACATCTGCCAGAGTCTGAAGTTTATTTTTAATTGCCGGGATTGCTTCGAAGAACTCTAAAGCTTCTTCAACAGTCATACTCAAAACCTCAGCAATATTTTTTCCCTTATATTTAACTTCAAGCGTTTGTTCGTTATATCTTCTACCTTCGCAAATATCACACTTCACATAAATATCTGCTAGAAAATGCATCTCTACCTTTATCATTCCATCTCCTTGGCATGCTTCGCATCTTCCTCCCTTTACATTAAAGCTAAATCGACCAGGTTTATAACCCCTTGTTCTAGCTTCTTCAGATTGAGAAAATAAATCCCTGATATGTGAGAAAAGGCCTGTATAAGTTGCTGGATTAGATCTTGGGGTCCGACCAATAGGAGATTGATCTATTCCTATGACCTTATCTAAATACTCCAAACCCTTAATTTGTTTGCATTTGATTTCTTTGTTGAGATTTGCTTTATTGAGCAAAAAACTACTCATAGGCATCAAAGTTTGATTGATGAGAGAGGATTTACCTGAACCGGAAACACCTGTAATGCAAGTAAATACTCCAACAGGGATTTTTGCAGTTACGTGCTGTAAATTATTCTCATACGCCTCAATAATTTCAATAAATTTATCAGGTTTCTTGGTGCTCTTTGGAAAATCAATCTTTCTTTTACCAGAAAGATAAGCCGCAGTCATTGATTCCTTGCTTTTTAAGATATCTGTCAGTTTTCCCTGAGCACAGATCTCTCCACCATGTTTGCCAGCACCTGGGCCAATGTCGATAATATGGTCAGCACATCTAATTGCTTCCTCGTCATGCTCAACTACTATTACTGTATTTCCAAGGCTTTTAAGGTGGTATAGGGTTTTAATTAGCTTCTCGTTATCTCTTTGATGAAGCCCTATCGAAGGCTCATCGAGAACATAAGTGACGCCAACTAAACCAGATCCAATCTGACTAGCCAGCCTAATTCTTTGAGCTTCTCCCCCAGAGAGAGTTCCAGCACCTCTATCCAATGTTAGATAATTAAGCCCAACATCCTCGAGAAATGAAAGACGCTCTTTGATTTCTTTCAAAATCTTTTCAGCGATCGTTGCCTTAGCTCCGTCAAGTTCAATATTTTGAAAAAAGGATAATGCATCCGAAATTTTTTGATTTGTGATATTTTGAATTGGTGTTGCATCAATAAAAATATTTCTTGATTCTTTTTTCAGTCTAGATCCTCCACAAGCATTACAGTGGCTATCTGAAAGCATCTTAGCTAATTCATTTCTTATAAACTCTGAATCTGTTTCTTTAAATCTCCTTTCAGTATTAGGAATAATGCCCTCAAAACGATGTTGCCGGACTATTTTACTGCCACTCCTAAAGCTTTTAGAGAAGTTAATTTTATCTTTCGATCCCCACAATAGAATATTTTGGATTTCTTCAGAATAGGATTCCCACGGGGTGTCTAAATTAAAATCATAGTGCTTAGCTAAACATTTTAATTGGTGGAAATAGAATCTATTTCTTCTGTTCCATCCCTTAATAGCTCCCTCATTAATTGTTGCAGAATTATCTGAGATTAATTTATTTTGATCAAAATATTGAATAACCCCTAAACCATCACATTTTTCACAGGCCCCAAAAGGATTATTAAAAGAAAACATCCTTGGCTCTAACTCAGTTACAGAATAACCGCACTGAGAACAAGAAAAATTTGAAGAAAAAAGTAGTGCTTCTGAATCATCATCAAGCACATCTATCTGAATCAAGCCCTCAGATAGACTGAGAGCAGTATCAATTGATTCAGATAGTCTAGAACGATTGTCATCATCTTTCTGCAATTTCAACCTATCTACAATAGCCGATATGTCATGTTTTTGGTTTTTGTTTAACGATGGAAATTCATCTAACGGATAGACCACGCCATTAATTTTTACTCTTACAAAACCTTGAGATTTCAGGTCTTCATAAATCCCAAGATGCTCCCCCTTTTTACCTCTTACTACAGGAGCCATTACCATAATTTTTTTATCATACCCAAGTGAATAAACCTCATCACAGATTTCACTAACGGTTTTAGCGGAAAGCTCTTCATTATGGTCTGGGCAAATTGGAATACCTATTCTTGCATACAACAACCTAAGATAATCATATATTTCTGTAACAGTACCTACAGTTGATCTTGGGTTATGTGAAGTGGATTTTTGCTCAATAGATATCGCAGGGGAAAGCCCATCAATTTGATCAACATCTGGTTTTTCCATCATAGATAAAAATTGTCTTGCATATGCCGAGAGAGATTCCACATACCGTCTCTGACCTTCAGCATAGATTGTGTCAAAAGCTAATGATGATTTTCCAGAACCAGATAATCCAGTTATCACAATTAATTCTCCTCGAGGGATTTCTAGAGAAATATTTTTAAGATTATGTGTTCGCGCACCTTTTATAGAAATTTTATCCATTTATTTAAAGAATTTTTATCCAGCTGATTTGTTTCGAGTTAAACTTAAGTAATTATAAGAGGTAATTATGGCTAGAGGAGTAAATAAAGTAATTTTGGTGGGTAATTTAGGGCAAAAACCTGAAATGCGTTACACCCAGACAAATACAGCGGTTGCTACACTTTCGATTGCAACATCAGAATCTTGGAAGGATAAAGATTCTGGAGAGCAAAGAGAAAAAACTGAATGGCACAGAGTTGTTTTTTTTGGAAAATTGGCAGAAATTGCGGAACAATATCTTGATAAAGGCTCTCAACTTTATGTTGAAGGTAAATTGCAAACTAGAAAATGGCAAGATAAAGAGGGGAATGATAGATATACAACTGAAATACTTGGTAACGAGATGAACATGCTTGGTGGTAGGCAATCTTCAGGCGATGGAGGTGTTTATGATCAATCCCAACCTGCTTCTCAATCAGATCCATCTCAAGCATCTCAAATCTCAGAGGAAGATATACCTTTCTAGATTTCGGTGACTTTCAAAACCATTACAATAGAACAGCATGAAAATCTTGCTGTTCTGTTGTTAAATAGACCAGAAAAATTAAACGCTTTTACATTTCTTATGATGGAAGAGCTAATCAGCGCTCTAGACTCAATAGAGGCAGATGATAATTTAAAAGCAGTAATTATTTCGGGATCAGGGAGAGCGTTTTGCGCAGGTGCTGACCTAAGCACTGGCAAAGATACATTCAATCCATCTTTTGACAATTTTGCAATTAAAGAGGATGGTTTTAGAAGAGATTCAGGCGGTATTCTTACCTTACGAATGTATAAATTTTTAAAACCTATAATATTTGCGTGTAATGGTCCTGCTGTTGGTATTGGAGCATCTATGCAACTACCTGGTGATATTCGAATTGCATCCGACGATGCACGGTTTGGATTTGTATTCAATAATAGAGGGATCGTCCCTGATGCATGCAGTAGTTGGTTCCTTCCAAAAATTGTGGGCATTTCTAAAGCTTTAGATTTAACATTTTCTGGAAGAATTATTGAATCTAAGGAAGCTTTGGAAATCTCATTAATTTCAAGTATTCACAAACCAGAAAGTCTCATCGATGATGCAATAAATATTGCCCAAAAACTTGTAGAAAAATCTGCTCCGATTTCTATCGCTATAACTAGACAAATGCTTTGGAGATCATTTGGTCAAGATGAGCCTTATGATGCTCATGTTATTGAAAGTAAGGCGATTGATTCTAGGGGAGCATCTGATGATGCAAAAGAGGGGGTAAATTCATTTTTAGAAAAGCGTCCAGCAAAATTTAAAAATCTTATATCCTCAGATATGCCTGACTTTTTTCCGTGGTGGGACGATAGAGATTAAAAGTGAGTGTTTGGACATCAGACCAGGCATCTAGCTGGTATAACAAGCAGGGCTGGCTGGTAGGATGCAACTTTCTTCCAAGTTCCTGTATCAATCAAATCGAGATGTTTCAAGAGGGCACTTTTAATCTTAAGGAGATTGCAAAAGAGATTTCTTGGGCAAAGAGCATTGGTTTTAATACCTTAAGAGTTTATTTGCATGATCTTTTGTGGGAGGAAAAGGATCAATTTTTGGTACGATTTAATGATTTTTTAGATTGCTGTCAGAGCTTTGAAATGAAGCCTATTATTGTTTTATTCGATGATTGCCATTATCCATTCCCTCAGCTAGGCCCCCAGCCTCTTCCGGTTAGAGGAATTCATAACTCTGGATGGAAGCAAAGTCCAGGACATCAAATTGTTACAGAGATTTTTGAATTAAATACTGCAAAGCATCTAGAAAGATTGCAAACATACACTCAAGAGCTTCTTGAGTTATACAAAGAGGATGAAAGAATTTTAATGTGGGATCTATACAATGAGCCAGGGCAGTTTGGTATAGGTGAGAAATCATATACATTGCTTGATTTTGTTTGGAATTGGGCTCATGAGATTAGACCCTCTCAACCCTTAACTTCTTGTTTAGATGGATCAATCGGCGACTCAATCATTTCTCTAAATCAGAGCAAGTCAGACATTATTACTTTTCATACATATGAGGCTGAAAAGCTTGAACCGACTATAAAAAAATTGAGAACAACTGGTAGGCCTTTGATGTGTACTGAATATATGGCTAGAGAATATGGATCTACTTTTGAATTCTGTCTTCCAATTTTCAAAAAATATAACATTGCTTGTTATAACTGGGGTTTAGTTGCTGGTCGCAGTCAAACAAATTTTAACTGGGAAACAATTTTGTATTTAAATGAAGAAAGAGATAAAGGCAATTTAGTGAAGGAGGGTGATAATCTAACAGAACCAAATCAATGGTTTCATGATATTTTCCGTCGAGATGGATCGCCATATAGCATTGAAGAAATCACCTTCATAAAAAAAATATTACATAACAAGGAAGAACAATGAATGACTTAGCTTGGAAAGAATTTGAGAGGGTGGATATCCGTGTTGGAACTATTTTATCTGCAGAGGAGTTTAAAGAGGCCATTAAACCAGCAATAAAAATGACAATAGATTTTGGGTCAGAGATTGGCATTAAAAAATCATCCGCACAAATCACAGATCACTATAATCCCAAGTCTTTAATAGGCATGCAGATTGCTGCAGTAATTAATTTTCCTAAAAAACAGATAGGGCCATACATGTCAGAGTGTCTTGTGACAGGATTTACTCAACCCGATGGAAGTATTATTTTGGCTGTTCCTCACAAAGGAGCTTTGAATGGATCTCGACTAGCTTAATTTATTTGCTAAAAATTAAGCTTGCGTTGGTTCCACCAAAACCAAATGAGTTACTCATTACAGAATTTAATTTTTGCTTCATCATTGATTGGCAAATATTTAATCCTTCTGCTTCCTCAACCAAGGTCTCAATGTTAATAGATGGAGCAATAAAATCATGTTGCATCATTAGGATAGAATAAATTGCCTCCTGGGCTCCAGTTGCTCCTAAGGAGTGACCTGTCATTGATTTTGTAGATCCAATGACAGGAGCATTTTTACCAAACACTGTTTTTATTGCACTTAGTTCAGCAAGATCTCCAACAGGAGTGCTTGTGCCATGAGCATTAATATAATCTACATCAGACCCATAAGCTTCAAGTGCTTCACTCATGCATCTTTTAGCACCCTCGCCTGAAGGAGACACCATGTCATAGCCGTCAGAGTTTGCGCAATAACCTTTTAGCCTTGCAATGATAGGCGCATTTCTTTTGATGGCGTGCTCTTCTTCTTCGAGGATGAGCATTCCCGCACCACCAGCAATTACAAATCCATCTCTATCGATATCAAATGGCCTGGAGGCTTTTTCAGGTGCATCATTGTATTGTGAGGAAAGGGCACCCATAGCATCAAACATGGAGGATGATGTCCAGTGCTCCTGTTCTGCGCCGCCAGCAATAATAATATCTTGTTTACCTAATTGAATAAGTTCGGCTGCATGACCAATACAATGGGCACTAGTTGAGCATGCGGATGATATCGAGTAATTTACTCCTTTAAGCTTTAGAGTGGTCCCTAAAATAGCAGAAACTGTGCTACCCATTGTTTTTGTGACCGCATAAGGCCCAATTCTTTTGGGTCCTCGCTCCCTTGCAATATCAGACGCTTCTATTTGAGCAGCCGAAGAGGCTCCTCCAGAGCCAGCCACTATTCCAATTCTTGAGGTATTCATTTCCTCAAGATTTAACGAAGCATTGAGTAGCGCCTCCTGAGCAGCAATATATCCAAATCCCGAGGCCTCACTCATAAAGCGAAGAGTCTTTCTATCAATCAATTCAGATAAATTTATATTTACTGCCCCAGAAACATGGCTTCTAAAACCCATTTCCTCATATATTAAGTTTTTTGTTATACCAGACTTTCCATTCTTAAGACTGCATAACACTTCTTGAATATCGGACCCTATGCAAGAGACTATACCCATTCCTGTTACAACTACATTCTTCATTAGAATTCGCTGGTGTCCTTGAATAGACCGACTCTTAAACCATCTGCTGAATAGACATGACGATCATCAACAAACATATTCCCATCAGCAAATCCAACAACTGCTCCTCTGTTAACAACTCGTTTTATGTCAATTTCATACCTAACGATTTTTGCATTGGGAGTTACTTGACCAAAAAACTTAACCTTATCTGAACCTAGCGCTCTTCCATAGCCAGGTAATTCAAGCCAGCACAGGTAGAAGCCTAATAATTGCCACATTGCATCTAAGCCCAGACATCCTGGCATTACTGGATCTGATTTAAAATGAACTTTAAAAAACCATAAAGTCTCTTCTATATTTAGATGAGCAATAATTTTCCCTTTTGAGTACTTTCCTGAAACTTGATCTATTTGGTCAATCGAATCAAACATTAGCATCTCGTCTGCTGGTAGACGACCATTGTTTGGACCAAATAGATCCCCATTTCCGCATGCTACTAAATCATCTTTTGTGTAACTTGAGGCAGGTATGAATGTCATATTTTCCTTATTTTGGAGAAGGTTATTAAGTCTAGCATCTCATTGTAGCAGGCATGATGTTTTAATTTATTCAGATGCTTGAGAGTTTCCTTTGTATATTTTTCTAACAAGGCATTTACTTCTTTTTGTGTTTTATTATCTTGTATTAATTGATAGATTATATCTTGATCTTTTTTTAATAATTTTGATTGGCCTAATCTGCTCAAAAGAAACCTTCTATTTTTTTTATTAGCATTTTGCAAAGCAAAATATAGTGGGAATGTAATTTTTCCCTCCCTGAAATCTTTGAAAGCTGGCTTTCCTGTATCAAGTCTAAAAGCCTCATAATCCAAAATGTCATCTTTAATTTGAAAAGTAGTTCCCAAAGCCTTGCCCAGCAATCCAAATGTTTTTATCTCCTCTTTGGATTTGCACGCAAGCATTGCTCCAGTTTTCGCTGATGCCTCAAATAGCCTGCCGGTTTTTAGGTAGCTAACTTTTAGCAAGTCATCAAGTTTAATCAGTTGTTTTTTCTCAAAGAGCTCCAGTTGAATGATTTCACCTCTGGCAATATCATTAGTGGCTTTTGCTAATTCATCTAAGATAGGTGTGATGCCTAGTTTCACCATCAAAATAAAGGCTTTTGAATAAATAAAATCTCCCATCAAGACACTATAGGAGTTTGTCCAAACTTGATTAACTGACTTTGTGCCTCGTCTGCGTTCTGATTCATCTACCACATCGTCATGGACCAATGTTGCTGTATGCAAAAGCTCAATAATACTTGCTAAAGCAATTCTAATATTTGGCTTAACTTCTGATGCTTTAGAAGCAGGCAAACATAATAATGCTCTGGTTTTTTTTCCCTTCACATTAAAAATATACTCATAAATTTCCTGAATGATTTTTTCACTAGCAAGCTCTTTTGCAATTGTTGCTTGCACTTTATTGAGCTCAGTTTCGATAGTTTTTGTGAGTACGAACATCTTAAATAATTAGAAGCCTAAAATTATACATAAGTATTGATAATTTCCTTCAGAAAGCGTATATTTTGCCACCTTTAGAGAGAACTATGTACGCAGTAATAGAAGCAGGTGGAAAACAACATAAAGTCGAGCTAGGACAGGTCCTAGAAGTCGACCTTATGCAAGAAGAATCAGGCACTGATCATGCTTTTGAAACCGTCATGCTTTATGTTGATGGAGACGATGTTCAGATTGGTCAACCTTATATAGAAAATGCAAAAGTGGTTGCGGAGGTAGTTGAAGAAGTAAAAGGTGAAAAAGTCTCAATTCTTAGGTTTCGCAGACGAAAACACAGCATGAGAAAAATTGGTCATAGGCAAAGATATACGCAGATCAAAATCAAAGAAATCAACGTAGGTAAATAGAAATGGCGCATAAGAAAGCAGGTGGTTCCAGTAAAAACGGTAGAGATTCCAACTCTAAAAGACTTGGTGTGAAACGTTTTGGTGGTCAAACTGTTAAACCAGGTGAAATTATAATACGTCAACGTGGCACCAATACTCATCCAGGTGAAAATGTTGGTATGGGCAAAGATCACACTCTATTCGCTACTTCAGCCGGTCAAGTACAATTCACTTACAAAGGCATTAAGCAAAAGAAGACAGTCAACGTCATTTCTCAGTAAATCATGAACTTCATCGATGAAGCCCTGCTAGAAGCAAGGGCTGGGAACGGTGGTGCAGGATGTACAAGTTTTAGAAGAGAAAAATTTATTCCTCGGGGTGGTCCAGATGGCGGTGATGGCGGCAAGGGTGGAGACATCATTTTTCGCGTCGATCCCAACCTTAATACCTTAGTTAATTTTCGTAATCAAAAATATTTGATTGCCAAAAACGGCCAATCTGGAGCAGGTAATAAAAAAACAGGACAAGATGCTGAAGATCTTGTTGTCATGGTTCCAAAAGGTACTGTAATTTTTGATTCTATATCCAATCAGCTTATTTATGATTGTTGTGACGAAGGAGTAGACTATCTTGTCGCTAAAGGAGGTGATGGAGGGGCTGGAAATTTTAGATTTAAATCCAGCACTAATCAGGCTCCCAGGCGTCATACAGCTGGCTGGCCTGGAGACGAATTTTCTATCAGGCTTGAGTTACGTTCCCTAGCAGATGTTGGCTTGGTTGGATTTCCCAATGCTGGGAAATCTACTTTTCTAAATAGCGTCTCTGCAGCACGCCCAAAGATTGGTGATTATCCTTTTACAACTCTCCGCCCTAACTTAGGCACAGTTCAAATTTATGACACCTCATTTATTATTGCTGATATTCCAGGTTTAATTGAAGGTGCATCTGAAGGAGCAGGCTTAGGATTAAATTTTTTAAAACACATTTCTAGAACTGGGCATTTACTCATTTTGCTAGATCCACAGAATCCAGAAAGTTCAATTGAGGACCAACTTGCTGTCCTTCTTCATGAGTTGAAAACTTATGACCCAAGTCTTTTGGATAAAAGCATATGGCTTGCTATTAACAAGAGAGATACTCTTGAAGAGGAAAAACAAGAAGCGCTCATCAAACTCATTCAAAAGAAAATGTCTTCGATCAATCTCAATAACGAGGGAGTTATTGCTATTTCTGGGTTTACGGGAGATGAAACTGGGACGTTGTTGGGAATGATTGCCAACAAGATGTCAGAAACTCAGAATTAACTTAATTCTTTTACTGCTTTAACCAAACGGCTTTTTGTTCTAGCAGCAGCATTCTTGTGGATAACTTTTTTTGCAGCCGTTGAATCTAATACTTTTTGAGCAGTTTTTAGTAATTCTGCTGCTGATTCTTTGTTATTTTCAGCTATAGCATTGCGGACAGCTTTAACAGCAGTTCTAGCCTGAGATCTTTGAGAATGCTTTAACTTGTATCTGTCAGCATTCTGACGAGCTCGTTTTATTGATTGTTTACTATTTGCCATATCTTTAAATATTAGATGCGCTAGTTTAATGATCTTAAATTAATCTGTCTACTTTTATTTATCTCTTACTTTACGTGTAAATTTAAAACGTTGTTATAATTGATTGATCATTCATATAATGTCAAGTAAACTTTACAAATGAAAAACTCAATATTATCAATATTTCTTTTATTAAGCTTCAATACACTTGCTAATCTAGGCATCAGCGAAGATTTTGTAGAAAGGTTTAGCTCACTGCCTTCATACACTAATGTAAAAATCTCACCTGATGGCAGGATGATAAGTGTTCTCACTAAGATGCCTGATGACAAAAAAGGCATTTCAATTTTTGATTCAGAAGATTTAAGTTTAATTAACGCCATTACTCTTACTAAAGAAGAAGAGGTTGCGAGTTATTACTGGGTCAATAATGAGCGTTTGTTAATACAAATTGGATACTATGATTCCTGGGGCAGAGGCTCCATAGGTGAATATTTTGCAATTAATTATGATTCTAAAAAACCTGCTTATGTATTTGGAATGAGAGCAAGAACCTCAGGCGCTAGAGGTAAAGTGGTAGACAAGTTCTCCTATGGTTATGTGGAGAACATCCTAGAAGATGATGATAAGCATGTGCTTTTGTCTGTAAGTGTATTTGGAAAACAAAATAATGGTGGTTTTGCTGATGCTATTAGATTAAACGTTTATAACGGCCAGCAAAAAAGACTAGGTAAATCTCCATTGGCTGGAGGGCAATTTGTTTCAGATAGCTCAGGCACACCAAGATTTGCTGTTGGCAGTGATATTGATAATAACACCGTCACTATGTACCGCGCTTCCAAGAAGGATGACTGGGAAGTATTAAGTAAAACACCATATGGAGATGGTGAGATTTATCCTGTTAATATTGCAAAAGATGATTCTACAATTCATATTATAGACAGCACAGAGACTTCAACTTATCAAATCAAGGAGATCGATACTAAAACCGGTGAGACTGAGGTGGTCTTTCATCACCCAGAGTATGATGCTTATCCTCAAATCATAGATGATAAGGTTCTTGGCGCCACAATTAATCCAGGATATGCCAAAGCTTATTGGTTTGAGAATGATGATCCATTACAAAATTCAATCATGCAAGCAGTCCAAGCCTTCAATGGAAATATAGAAGTTTTTGATAAGAAAGAAATTGGGTTAGTGGATTTATCTAAAAATAGAGACAAATTAATTATTGCTGTAGGCGACTCTGCATCTTCCACAAAATATTACTTATATGATATTAAAAAAAATCAAGTTAAATATTTGCTTACTATGTGGCCTGAAATTGATGATCAAGGGCTAGAGCATGAGGTACCATTTAATTTTATAAATTCTGATGTTGTGAAGATTCATGGGTATTACACCCCTGCGAAGAATCAGCAAGAGGATCAATCAGCTCCTATGATAGTTATACCTCATGGAGGCCCTCATGCCAGAGATTCATGGGGTTTTGATCCAGATACTCACATTTTTTCTCAAGCTGGTTATGCTGTCTTGAAAGTTAATTTTAGAGGCTCAACAGGTTATGGAAAGGAGTTTACTAAGATGGGATTTGGTGAATGGGGAGGAGATACTCAACAAGATATTATTGAGGCAACTGAATGGGCCATTAATCAAGGAATAGCTGACCCTGAAAGAATTGGAATTTATGGCGGCAGTTTTGGAGGATACTCTGCTGCAATGGCTCCAATGCTCCGTCCAGATCTTTATAAATCATCTGTTGCATATATTGGAGTATTTGATTTAGAAATGCTTTACGACGAAGGTGATATTAAAACCATAAAATGGGGTGGTAAATATTTAGATAAAACTCTTGGTCAAGATCCTAAAAAAATTAAAGCAATGTCACCTGTACAACAGGCCGACAAACTTGAAGCTCCAATTATTATTGTTTCAGGTAAGGAAGATCAGCGTGCTCCTATAGAACATGCCTATGCATTAGCTGATTCACTAGAAGAAGCTGGTAAAGAGCATGAATTAATTATTGTTGAGAAAGAAGGGCATGGTTTTAGAAAACCTGAAAATAGATTAATGCTCTACAAGAAAATGCTAGAGCACTTCAACAGCACTCTTTTAAAGTAACAAAATTGGTGGAGGCGGCGGGAATTGAACCCGCGTCCGTTAGTTCTTCAACCTGACTTCTACATGCTTAGCTCATTCTTTTTGTTTCACCTCAATGACCCGAAGAGCAGGGTATTAAAGGCTAGTCTAAATTAGGTTTCGCGTTGCTGTGTTAAGACTCCACAGCAAAACTAGACTATGTATTTTGCCAATGCTTCAAACCATAGACAATTCTTGCATTGGTTAGCCAATTAAGCGGCTAAAGCGTAGTTGTCGTTTTCTGCAACTAATTTTTTTGTAGTATGTTTTACAAGAGTTACCAC
>JAQWJG010000046.1 GCA_029248485.1 SAR86 cluster bacterium
CCTTAAGTATGTTGAAAGCAAGAAATCAGAACTAGCTGCAGCTTCAGCTGACGAGATGGCAAACGCCCAAGGCAAGGCAGATGCAGTTTCTGGTGCTAAAGTTGAGATTAAAGTACAAGTTACCGAAGAGGGCGCATTGTATGGCTCAGTTGGAACTAGAGAGATATCAGACGCATTCAGTGAAATCGAGCACGAAGTTGATAAAAGTGTTATTCAATTACCCGATGGGCCCCTAAAAGAGCTTGGTGATTACTCAATCACTCTATTATTCCATCCAGAAGTTTCATGTGTTGTTGAGGTATCTGTTCAGCCTGAGTAGTTGTTATCTTAATAATATGATGTAAGAATCATATTTATGTCCAGCAAATCCATAGAAAATACAGAGCAAGTCAGAGAGCTTGAAAGAGCTATACTGGGCGGATTAATGCTCGAAACAGAAAGGTATGATGCGGTAAGTGAAATCATTGAATTCACAGATTTTGAAGGTCAAGATCACCAAAATATTTTTCAATCAATGGGTGAGCTTGTTAACTCTAATAAACCCCTAGATCCATTAACAGTTTCAGACCGACTAGACAGCAAAAATCTTTTAACCAGAGCGGGTGGTAAGAATTATTTAATTGATTTAGCATCTACGAGCCCCTCTGCAGCAAATTTAGAAGCTTATGCTGGAATGATCAGACAGAAGTCCATTTCAAGAAGGTTGATGAAAATCAATTCTGAAATCTCTGAGCTCATTATCAACCCTCAAGGCAAGGATGCTGCTGAATTACTTGATGAGGCTGAGACAAAAATTTTTTCATTAAATGATGAAGCGAGCAGAACATCTACCAATATTCAGAAACTAGACGAACTTATTCCTCAATCAATTGAGAGGATGAATGAAATTGCGAAAAATGGATCTTCCTTGCTTGGAGCATCCACAGGTTACAAGGATCTTGACAGTAAGTTACAAGGCCTTCAAGACGGAGACTTAATAATTGTTGCAGCTAGACCAAGCATGGGTAAAACAGCTCTTAGTATGAATATCGTTGAAAATCTTGTTCTTAATAAAGATATTCCTGGTGGGGTATTGGTGTTCAGTCTTGAGATGCCCGCTGAATCATTAACCACTCGATTGCTAGCCAGTAACGCTAAGATTGATCAACAAAAAGTTAGATCAGCCTCGATGAATCAATCTGACTTAAAAAAGTTTATGGAATCATCTTCTAAATTGAAGGATTTGCCTCTTTATATAGATGATAGCTCAATGCTCTCACCCATGGAATTGCGAGCAAGAGCTCGACGAATTGCGAGACAAGAGCCTAACGGACTGTCATTGATAGTTGTTGATTATCTTCAGTTAATGCAGTTACCTACCTCACAAGAAAATAGAGTAAATCAAATTTCAGAAATTTCTCGATCTTTAAAAATGCTTGCAAAAGAACTTAATGTACCTGTCATTGCTTTATCACAGCTAAATCGAGCCGTAGAACAAAGGCCTAATAAGAGACCTATTATGGCTGATTTAAGAGATTCAGGTGCCATTGAGCAAGATGCAGATGTAATTTTATTCATTTACAGAGACGAGGTTTATAACGAAGACTCTGAAGAAGGGAATAAGGCTGAAATTATTATTGGCAAACAGAGAAATGGGCCTATCGGTAAAGTGAATCTCACTTTTCTTAAGGAGTTTACTAGGTTTGAAGACTTTGCCGTTGATAGCTACTACGACTCCATTCAATGATCGAACCAAATTCTGAGCTTGTAATTGACTTCGAGCTTGTAAGAAACAATATCCAATTAATTAAGAAGAACTTATCACCCAAATGCAAAATCATGGGCATTATTAAAAGCAATGCATATGGACACGATCTTGAAATGGCAACTCGTGCATTGGAGGATTCAATAGATGGATACGGTGTTGTTAGATTGCAAGAAGCTCTTAAGATAAGAGAGAACTCCTCTAAGCCAATTTTAGCCATGCAAGGTGTCTATTCATCTGATGCCTATGATGCTCTAAAAAAAAATAATATTTGGTCAGTCATTCATTCAATTTCTCAATTGCCCCTAGCCAAGCAATATCTAGATGATTTGATTTTTTGGATTAAAGTAAATACTGGGATGAATAGACTGGGTATTAAATTAGATGAGCTTGATCAGTTTAAATCATTCTTTAAAAATTCAAATGTTTTGATGACTCATTTAGCTTGCGCTGATGATCCCCAAGATCCATTAAATATAAATCAATTTCAGAATTTTGATCAAGCATGGAATCAAACCACAAAATGCATGCAGCGAAGTGTGTTGAATTCTGCGGGAACATTTAATTTTCCAGACCAAGCCTATGACTGGGTTAGACCCGGTATTGCAATGTATGGAGGAATTAACTTTCCTGGTTTAAAAACTGCTATGACATTTAGGAGTAAAATTATATCGATTCAATCATTAGATAAAGATGAGAGAATTGGATATGGCGGAAGGGTGAAAACAAAGCAACTTACAAAGATTGCTATTGTTTATTGTGGATATGCTGATGGGTTCCCCCAAACAGCTATAGATGGAACCTCAGTAATAGTTAATAGCCATCAATCTCAAATTATTGGAAGAGTTAGCATGGATTTGATTTCAATTGATGTTACAAATATTCCTGAGTGCAAGATTGGAGATTGGTGTGAATTATGGTCACCTGATTTATCAATTCTAGAAAATACAAAAAAAAATGGTTTGCTTTCTTATGAGCTTATGACCAAAATGAGTCAAAGAGTAAAACGTGAATACTTAAATATATGAAAATTGATTATGTAAAAAATAGCCCTAGAGAAATTCAGTTGGAGGAAGATTTACCTCCATACATGACTGAAGGGGTTGCTGATGATATCGCTGAAATTTTTAATACCCCTTTATCTGGAGCATACAACTGGGACTATACCGTTCAGGATAATAGAATCAAAAAACTTTACGAGTTAGGCAAGGAGTTGAATTGGAATGTTGAGGTTGATGTTGATTGGTCAAGACCATTTGAGCCTCTAACTGAACCAACTCCAATATTTTGGGACGATTATGCCCCGTATCAAAAATTTTCTGATGATAAAAAAGTTGAATTCTTAAACCATCGAATTGCTTGGAGTCAAAGTCAATTCCTTCATGGGGAGCAAGGCGCACTTCTTGTTGCCTCTCAGCTTACCTCATGCGCTCCAACTTATAATGCAAAACTCTATGCTGCGTCACAGACATTTGATGAGGCTAGGCATGTAGAAGCTTTTAATAAGTATATTCAAACAAGAACAAAGCTTATGTATCCTATTGGGAACGCTTTGAAATCAATTTTAGATAAAATTCTTACTGATCCAAGATGGGATCTCAAGTTCATTGGCATGCAAATTATTATTGAGGGGTTGGCGCTAGCTGCCTTTCAAACCTCTAGAGAACTAACCAAGGATCCAGTATTACGAGACATGCTTGGCTTAATTATTAGGGACGAAGCCAGACATGTCACTTTTGGAATAAATTATTTAGAAGAGTTTGTTGAAACCTTATCAGAAGATGAAAAAGAAGATCGAGCTCAGTTTGCATACGAGGCATGCTGGTTAAGTAGGGAAAGACTGGTTTCAATGGATGTTTTTGAGCATTTTGGTTGGAATGCTGAAGATGCACGACAATTTCAATTAAGTTCCGATATTACCAAACATTTTCAAAAACTTCTGTTTCAAAGAGTGATGCCAAACTTAAGAAGAATTGGCCTGCTGCGAGATTCTGTTAAAGGTAAATTTGAAGATCTAGGTATTTTGGAATACGCCACAGCTAAAAGTGATGCTGATATAGATTGGGCTGACTTATCAAGGCCTTTATTTGAAGAATCTGCTTAACTTAGTTTTTATTAAGCTCAGAATCTGATATTCTGTATTCCCATCATAACTTAAAAACTGATGGCTCAAACAAAGTACATTTTTATCACCGGTGGTGTTGTTTCTTCTCTTGGCAAAGGTATTGCCGCCGCATCTATTGGCGCTCTTTTTGAAGCTAGAGGCTTAAAAGTTTCATTAAATAAGCTCGATCCATATATCAATGTTGACCCTGGAACAATGAGCCCTTTTCAACATGGAGAAGTTTTTGTGACCAACGATGGAACAGAGACTGATTTAGATCTTGGTCACTATGAACGGTTTGTTCGTTTTCAAGCAAGTAAAAAAAATAATTTTACAGCTGGCAAGGTATATGAAGAGGTGATTCAAAATGAAAGGAGAGGAGACTATTTAGGTGGAACTGTTCAGGTTATTCCCCATATTACAGATGAAATTAAAAGAAGGATTAAAGAGGGTGCCAAAGGTGCTGATATAGCAATTGTGGAAATAGGTGGGACAGTAGGGGATATTGAAAGTCAGCCGTTTATTGAAGCAATTAGACAAATGATGCTCGAACTCCCTTCATCTTCTACTGCATTGGCTCACCTTACCTTGGTTCCATATATCAAAGTGTCTGAGGAACTCAAAACCAAGCCTACTCAACATTCAGTTAAGGAACTTCGATCTTTAGGGCTGCAGCCGGATTGTTTGATATGTAGACTAGAAAAAGAGCTCCCACATGATGAAAAGAAAAAGATAGCCTTATTTTGTTCAGTAGATCCCAAAAGTGTTATTTCCATGCATGATGCTGAAACAGTATATTCAATTCCTTTGCTTTTATATGCTCAAGGAGTGGATAAAATTCTCCTTAAAAAATTAAACTTAATAAAAGTAAAATCTCCAAGGCTTAATGATTGGAAAAGGGTGGTTGACGCAAAACTTAATCCCAAGAAAAAAGTCTCAATTGCAGTTGTGGGGAAATATGTTGATTTAAAAGATTCTTATAAATCATTAAATGAAGCCCTTGATCATGCTGGAATTGTAAATCTTGCAAAAGTCGATATTCAAATGATAGATGCAGCAAAAATTACCAAAACAAATGTTTCAAAAATTTTAAAGTCTTCTCAAGCAGTCCTTGTGCCTGGTGGTTTTGGGAGCAGGGGCATCGAAGGAATGATTCATGCATGTCAATTTGCAAGAGAAAACAAGCTGCCATATTTTGGAATCTGCCTAGGAATGCAAATAGCAATCATTGAATTTTCTAGAAATATTTTAAAGCTCAAAAATGCTAATAGCACAGAATTTAATATAAAGACTAAACATCCAGTTATTGGGTTGGTAACGGAGTGGAAGGATGCATCAGGCAAAATTGAGCATAGAAGTGAAAGCTCTAATTTAGGCGGTACCATGCGCTTAGGTGGGCAGAAATGTTTGATAAAAAAATCTTCACTGTCTCACAAGTTATATAAAAAAATAACTATTACTGAAAGACATCGCCATAGATATGAGGTCAACCCAGAGTATAAAAATGAATTAATTGCTGGGGGAATGGATATAGTTGGCACATCGCTGGATGGTAATTTGGCTGAAATGATTGAAATAAAAAAACATCCATGGTTTCTAGGCTGTCAATTTCATCCAGAATTTACTTCCAACCCTAGAGATGGCCATCCAATTTTTAATGATTTTATTGCAAAAGCAATTAAGATAAAAAGATGAAAAGATGAAAAGATGAAAATTTTAAAATTAGAAAACTTTACAATTGGAAATCAAGAGCCTATGACTCTTATGGGTGGTGTTAATGTTTTAGAATCTGAATC
>JAQWJG010000047.1 GCA_029248485.1 SAR86 cluster bacterium
CCAGATAAATCATGGAGCAAGAAACTTAATGATTCTTCCAGCAGAACTGGAACATGAAGCATAGATTTAGTCTACTTGCTTTCTCATGAAGGTTGGCACATCAAGGAAATCTATATCCTCTGCAGACGATGTGCCACCTGACTTGGCTGATTGATCTATTGAAGGTGTATCTAATCCAACTGGGTTGAGTTGCACTGTAGCTCTTCTTGAATTATCAACTGCTAAAGTTGCTGTTTTTTGATTAACGCCTGTTGCCACAACCGTAACTAATAATTCTTCTTCATCCATTGAATCTTCCATTACAGTTCCATAAATAATCGTCGCATCATCAGCGGTAAAGTCTCTAATGACTGAATCAACCTCATCAAAATCAGCCATTGTGGGTGATTTTGCAGTAATATTAACCAAAATCCCTCTAGCATCTTTTAACTCAATATCTTCAAGTAACTCTGAACTCACAGCTTGGTTGGCTGCATCAATACCTCTTTCATCAGCGCTTGATTGGCCTGTGCCCATCATAGCAATACCCTTTTCTGACATGACTGTTTTTACATCTGCAAAGTCAACATTTATATATCCAGGCTTCATGATAATGTCAGAGATACCTTGAACCGCTCCTTTTAAAATATCATCTGCTTTGGCAAAGGCTTCTTCCATAGATGTTTTTCTGCCTAATATATCCATTAATTTTTGATTGGGTATAGTGATCAAGCTATCAACTTCCTCAACCAGCTCTGCTATTCCTTGCTCCGCTGCAGCTTTCCTTTTATGACCTTCAAAATTAAATGGTTTAGTTACTACTGCTACCGTTAAGGCTCCAAGCTCCTTGGCAATCTCAGCAATAACCGGTGCAGCACCAGTACCAGTGCCACCTCCCATTCCTGCAGTAATAAAAATCATATCCGCTCCGGATAATAACTCCTCAATTGCAGCTCTGTCTCTTTCTGCTGCTGCCTTTCCTACTTGCGGATCTGCTCCTGCTCCCAAACCTCTAGTCACGTTATCACCAAGCTTTAAAATAGTAGAACCCTTTGCCCTATCTAATGCTTGAGAATCAGTATTTGCACAAATAAATTCTGCTCCCTGAATTTCATGATTAATCATATGAATAACTGCATTCCCACCTGCACCACCCACACCAATAACTTTAATCTTGGCTAGTCCTGCATTTTCTTCAATTATTTCCCAATTCATTTTTTACCCCTTTAAAAAGATATTGTTTTTAACTGCTCTGGCAATACGACCTCTAAAATTTCAGTAGATAAAGCGCCGCCTATTTGCCTCATTTCCCAGTTTTTGTCATTCCAGACTTCAAATTTATTTCCCATCCCGATGAAAGATACTTTTTCTGCTATTTTGATTTCTGCATATTCACGAAGCTCAGAAGGCAAGAGGATTAACATCCTCCCTTTGGGATCAAATGAGCTGACGCTAGCATTTCCTAAAATTGTCCATTGTAAGTTTCTTACAATAGGATCAAGGCCTTGCATTGATTGAAGCTCGCTAGATATCGTATTCCAAATTGAACCTGGATAAATTTTTAATGATGGATATTGCGGGTCTCTTGTAACAACAATACTTTCTTCATTTTGAAGAAGGAGTTGATCTCGGTATTTTGCCGGGATAGCCAACCTTCCCTTTGCATCTATCGAAATTGTTGTAAAACCAAACATAATGTATGTAAAAATTAATATCTACACACTTTATACTACATTTAACACACTTTTACACACTTTTTTTTAAAAAAATTAGATGAGTTGATCTATAAGCCGGATTCTGTGTTAAATGACCATCTATCTAGGCAATATGTCACCATATTGCTCAAGCAACCTACCCGAATCCTAAGCGAGTAACCTAAACGGATTCCTATTTGGTTTTGCTTCAAAGTGGGGTTTACACTGCCATATTTGTTACCAAATACGCGGTAGGCTCTTACCCTACCATTTCACCCTTACCAATTTCTTGGCGGTATAATTTCTGTTGCACTTGCCGTGGGCTCACGCCCCCCAGGAATTACCTGGCACTCTACTCTACGAAGTCCGGACTTTCCTCTAACAAATTGCTAGCGGTCATCCGATCAACTCAAATGCATTTTAATACCTTTTGCTGTTATTTAGAAATCTCTAAAAGAAATTTGTAAACTTCTTGCTTTGAAAAAGAAGTAATTTTAGCTATTAGTTTTGAGGCCTCTGTTGGAGACAAGTAATCAAGAAATGGTCGACAAAAATTTTCATTTAAATCAAAACCTTCACCTAGAGATGAGTCAGAGTAAACAAGAACAACAAACTCTCCCAGCAATGGAATCTCATCACTTTTAATAAGAGCCATCATTTCTTCAATGGTTCCTCTATAGATTGATTCATATTCTTTGGTCATCTCTCGGCAAATTGCAACTTGAGTATCTGGATTGAGAACCTCAGAAAAAATTGAGATAGTTTTGACAATCCTCTTTGCGGATTCAAAAAAAATATTAGTCATATTAGAATTTTGTAGCTTTATAGCAATTTTTCTTTTCGCCTCATGCTGTTTTGGTAAAAACCCATAAAAAGAAAATTTATCTGAGGGTAAGCCTGAGAGAATTACGGCATTTATTAGAGCAGAAGCACCTGGAAGAACTGTGAAAGGAAGATCTTCTTTAATACAGCTTTGAATCAATGGATATCCCGGATCAGATATCAGTGGCGCTCCTGCATCAGATAATAGAGCTAAGGTCTTCCCGCTTTTAAGTAATTCTATGATTTCTTCGCTAGCATGATTCTCATTATGCTGATGAAATGGTTTAGTTTTTTTTTGAATATTAAAATGCTGCAAAAGTTTTGCTGCAACTCTGGTATCTTCAGCAAAAATATTATCCACTTCCTTTAAAGTATTAATTGACCTCAATGAGAAATCATTTAAATTACCAATGGGAGTACAAATTATATAAAGCATGAATTTAATTAAATGATTTTTAAAAAGAATAGATATTTATTGCATTTTTTAGCATTAATTATCTTAGCATCTTGCTCAACAACGTCTAAGAATTTAATCCCAAATTCAAATAAGATTCTAAAAGGGAATAGTCTTAAAAATTTTGAAGATATTTATGACTATCAAAGTTACTTTGAAAGTGATTTAGAAAAAATACAGAAAGCTATTGATAATCAACAGTTAAATCAAGAGGAATTAAAAAATGCAAAAATATTAAAAAGAAATTATCAAAAGATTTTATCCAAGAAAGAATATACTCTTTACCTCAACCTTAACCAGAAATACTCTGAAGAATTAATAGAATTAGCTTACAAACTGAACCTTCCTATAAATATTTTTTGGGCTGAGAGTAAGCAAATTTCACTTCCAGAAAATTTACTATCACAAGAAATTAATGGGTTCTGCTCAAGCCTTTATGAAGATGCTATTTCATCACTAAAAAGGGAAATAAGTAAAAATACTGATTCAATACTAATTATTTATTCACAAGAATATGAATCTTTGATTCAAGGCTTGGAACCAAATAGTAGAAACTTTATGAAAGTGAGATATGACTCAAGTGATTTTCAAGAATTTTCTGCTGAGATTTTAGGGATTAATTCAAGCAAAAAAAGATTCAAAAAAATTTCCAACCTAAACCCAAATCAAAATCTCAATTTTACTCCTCGAGCTAGATATGATTTCAAACAAATTGTCATTCTGTTAAATCCTCAAGAATATAAATCAATGATTCCAGCTCTTAGATATCATGGAGGAAATAAGTTTAAATATTTAAATTTTATTTCTTCTTTAGAGACAATAAAGGCTCCTCTGCAGCTACTAGACTATGAAGATTCGTGGGCTCCCATATCTGCTTACACAATATCAAAAGTTCAAAAAGATAACTCCAGATCACTTGAAAGGTATTTAGAGTTAGGCACTTTAAATGAATGGTTATTATTGCAGGTGCTCAAGCAAGCTGGGGTTCAATCTGCAAGAATAAATGGCCTCACTGGCAGAATTGTATACAAATCAAATTCATGCACCAAGAGAGAAATTCCTTTAAAAAAGATTAGTACAGATTTATTTTTGTCTTAGTCCCTAAGATCTCTCTCTATCAGAGAAAGGCTGTCTTGAAAACTAGGCCTATCGAATATTTTTGTTTGATAATCCAATAAAGGTTTTAGATGTCTATTAAGTGGAAGGTTTATTCCAAGAGAAGGAAGTCTCCATAAAATTGGAGCAAGATAGCAATCAATTAATGAAAAATCCTCACTCATAAAAAAGTCAAATTCTTTGAAAGTAGGTGCAACGGTGCTTATTTCATTCAGCAGTTCTTCTCTAACAATTAAGAGGTCCTTCTCAGATTGCTCCTTAGCGATTAAAGTATCGACTAATGGACACCATTCCTTATCTATTCTTAACATAAGAGTTCGACTGTTGGCCCTTGAGACTGGATATACTGGTAGAAGGGGTGGATGAGGAAAGCGTTCATCAAGATACTCCAGCATGACTCCTGCATCATATAAACCAAGGTCTCTATCGGCTAAAATAGGCAAGGTATGATATGGGTTAAGTGCAAGCACTTCCTCTGGAGCTTCTTCATTAGAAGTTTCTCTGATTTCACATGCAATATCTTTCTCAGCAAGAACAATTCTTACTCGGTGGCTGTAGTGATCGTCTTTGTCAGAATATAAAATCATGCTTCCTCTTTGTTTACAGTTAAATTCTAATGGTAATCTTTTTGGTACTCTCTAAATAGAAGATAAGCAAGCGCTGTAAATACTATAAAAAATAATATTGCATACCAACCCATTCTCTCTCTATCTGATCTACTTGGTTCACCTACATATGTCATAAAATTTACTAAGTTGAATATGACCTCATCAAATTCTTGGACAGATAAAGCCCCTGATCCCTCTATGGTTTTAAGATAACCGCACTTCTCTTCTGTTATGTCGTTACCATTTTCATCTCTTCTGACTCCACCATTACTAGCTATTACTGGAAAATCTTTACAAGAAAGTATTTGTTGGCCCTGCATGGAAGCCAAGACATTAGGCATTGCTGCGCCTGGATATACCATATTATTAACCCCATATGGCATTGATGAATCCTCATAAAATGTTCTTAAATATGTGTAAACCCAATCAGAGCCATGCAATCTAGTAACAAGTGTCAGGTCAGGAGGAGCTATGCCAAACCAGGCTTCAGAAACAGCAGGTTTCATTGATCCGGACATTCTATCTCCAAGCTTTACATCTGAACCAAAAACTAAATTATCATTGAAAATGTCCTCGGGAATATCCAGGTCTTTTGCAATTCTTCCCCATCGAGAATATTTTAGCGAATGGCAACCATAACAATGATTGATAAAGGTCAGGGCACCTAACTGGAGTGATTCCATATTATTTAACTCAGGCTTGAATGAATCGCATTCTCCATAATCACCGCATGGGGC
>JAQWJG010000009.1 GCA_029248485.1 SAR86 cluster bacterium
CAAGGGGTCGACTAAAAGTTCAACCAAATCCAATGGTTGGTTGTGTCATTGTAAAAAATAACAAAATAATTGGTGAAGGCTGGCATAAGGAATACGGTAAAGATCATGCAGAAATAAATGCTATAAAAAACTGTAAAAGAGTTTTTGGAGCAAAAAAAGCCCTTAAATTAATTGCTGGATCAAATGTCTATGTAAACCTTGAGCCATGCTCAATTGAAAAAAATACCCCACCATGCTCGAATGCATTAATTGAATATCAGATTAAAAGGTTATTCTGCGGAACCCTTGATCCCAATCCAAAAATTAATGGACGAGGAATTAAACTGCTTAAGAAAGCTGGAATTGAAACAAGCGTTGGTCTTCTCAAAAACGAGTGTGAAGAATTAAATCGCGTTTTCTTCACAAATCAAAAAAAATCTCGTCCCTATATCATCCTTAAAAGCGCCCAATCACTTGATGGTAAAATTGCGCTTAAAAATGGAGAAAGTAATTGGATTTCAAACCCTCAATCACTCAAAAACAGCCATCATATTCGCTCAACAGTGAAAGGAATCTTAGTTGGAAGAAATACGGCTGAGCAAGATAATCCATCTCTTACAGTCAGATTAACCAATAATGAATTAGGTTTGGGTAAGAGTGAAATAATTCAGCAACCGGTAAAAATTATTCTTGGTAATCTTAAAAGATCAAAAAAAGTTAGTAATATTTTTACTGGCAATTCAGAAGTTATTGTTGGTTCTTCGCAATCAGCCAAAAAATCCAAAAATGTAGAATATTTAAAATATAAAAAGAAAAATTTCCTAGAAGAATTCTTGCAAGATCTTCTGGATAGAAATATCTCTAGTATTTTAGTTGAAGGTGGTCAGAAAACTTTAAATGCATTTCTCGTTAATAATTTATTTGATGAGTTGGTGCTATATACTGCACCCATGTTTTTAGGCAAGGAAAGTAAAGATGCCATCAGCGTCAAAGGGCCTGACAAGATAAAGGCATCATTAAAATTACAGATGATGGGAGTAGAGAAATTTAAAGATGATATTAAAACAACCTACTACAACAAGGATATTTAATTGTGTTTGAGCAGTTAATGCTTATATAAGAAAGATGGAATTTAATACAACCGAAGAAATTATCCAAGATATCGCAGCTGGCAAGATGGTGATCTTGCTTGATGATGAGGATAGAGAAAATGAAGGTGATTTGGTTTGCGCTGCAGAGCTTGTGGATGATAAAAAGATAAATTTCATGATTAGCAAAGCAAAAGGTTTGGTTTGTTTACCTTTATCTCCTCAAAAATGTGATCAGCTAAACCTTCCCATGATGACGAATAATAATAGAGCAAAACATGGAACTGGTTTTACTGTTTCAATTGAAGCTGCAGAAGGAATCTCCACAGGCATTTCTGCTGAAGATAGAGCTAGAACCATAATTGCAGCAGCAAAAAAGAATGCCAAACCAGAAGACATAGTTCAACCTGGCCATATTTTCCCTTTAAGAGCCTTTGAAGGAGGAGTCTTGAGTCGCGCCGGTCACACCGAAGCTGCTTGTGATTTGGCAAGACTGGCAGGCCTTGAGGAAGCTGGAGTTATTTGTGAAATTATGAATGAGGATGGGAGCATGGCCCGAAGAGATGATTTGATGAAATTTTCTTCAACTTATGAAATGAAAATTGGGACAATAGCTGATTTGATTCAGTATCGCGCTCTTAAAGAGAAGTCTGTTCATCTTGAATATTCAAAACCTGTTGAAATTGATGGCTTGGAATTTGAGCTTTCTGCCTGGAGAGATAGCATCTTTGATAACCTCCATTTAGCCTTTATTAAAGGCGATCTTAGCTCATCGGATGCCCCGCTTGTTCGGGTTCATATTCCCAATACGTTACACGACTTAATTGGTATTAAAGGTTTTGGTAGAAGGCTCAATCTAGAAAAAGCCCTAGAGAGAATTGGCAAAGAAGAATGCGGTGTTTTGCTTTTAATTGGTAATTATCAAGATGCCAATGAAGTTATGCATGATCTCAAAGGAACAAAATCACAATTAAAACCAGAAACAAAAACTGTGGGTATAGGATCTCAAATTCTTAAAGAGCTCGGATTGAAAAAAATTAAATTACTTGGAACTCCGGTGAAATACCCCTCCTTATCTGGGTTTGACCTTGAAGTCACGGGATTTGAACAATGAGCAAGGATGGATTCTCATACACATCAAATAAAATAGATGTTAATAAGAAAATTGTCATAGTTGCATCCAAGTGGAATGCTGAGCTTGTTAATGAATTGGTAGAATCTGGAAGAATGCATTTAGAGTCTCTTGGGTTCACTAGCTTAAAAATTGTATACGTTCCAGGCGCTTGGGAATTGGTCCATGCAGCTCAGAAAGAGTTAGCGCATGCAGATGGGGTCATTGCTTATGGAGTAGTGATTAGAGGAGAAACAACACATTATGAGCTCATTTCTGAAGCATCAACTCATGGATTGATGCAAGTCAGCATTGATTCAAATAAACCCATTGGCTTTGGCTTGATTGCTGCTGAGAATTTATCTCAAGCTCAAGAACGAACTAATTCGTCAAAACTCAATAAAGGCAAAGAGATAGCTCAATCGCTTGTTGAAATGCTCATTGATGATGTCTAAAAATCTCGGAAAGCATAAACAAGAGCTTCAAACGCGCGAATGCCTAGTTCAGGCTATTTATCAATATATATTTCACGAATCGAATTTAAACTCTCTAATAGATCAGTTCCTGAAAGAAAATACTCCAAAAAAAATAAGCTTTAATTACTTTAAACAAAGATTAGAAAATATTTTTGAACAATCAGATGATTTAAAAGAAATTACTAGAGATTTAAAGAATAATGAAGGAGAGCATCTTGAGATAATAGACGAGGCTATTTTATGGCTCGGGATTGTAGAAATACGCGCAAATGAACTGGCTCATCCCGTGGTCATTGATGAGTGCATTCGTTTAGCAAAGAAATTTTCCAATCCAAATTCTTACAAATTTGTAAATGCAAAACTAGACGAGTGGCTCAAGACAAACCAAGCAGATTGGCTTAAGAAGGGTAATTAACATATATGGGGCTAGACCAAGCTCGATGCTCAGCAGGAGCTATACACCCTTCTCTATTCTCATTTACTCCTACTCTACATATTTCAGTTTTGATACATTCACCATTCTCATCAAATTCACACCCTAAGGGATCTGCTGAAAGGGTTGGCGAAGGCTCCTCAATAGCACGGACGTAATAAACAGCATCTCTTCGGCCAATCGAGAATTGTTCATCTTCAAATGAGATCTGACAACTAGTGCTATTACAAGGGAATGTCTTCCACGCATCTTCCACTAAACCTTCAACAGGTTCATTCTCATATTGTTGAGGTAAAATTTTAACGACCTCAATTCGAGTAATAACTCTTCTCTCATTACTTGGGTTATAACATTCAGAATTACATATCTTCTCTAAACGCTCTTTGCTCAATCCATTATTACTATAATCAGGGCACCCAGGTTTTTGCTTAAGCGAACCAGCTGCTTTTACAGTGAATACTGGAGATTGACTGGTATTAACTTCGGCTCCCATTGCCAATGATTGAGATTGCACTTCTGCATCAAACCATAAAAGAATTCTTGGACCTGAGGTTGCATAAACCTCTTTTCTTTCTAGAGCATTCCAGATCGATTGCCTATCCCTAGATGATGAGTGGGCAGCAACCAGACCGCCTGACATAAAATAAGCACTTTGTCTTTCAGCATCTGTTGCGATATTTAAATCCAAAATACTGGTTAAAGATGTATTGCCTAGATTTACATAGGAAGGTTCTAATTTTCCCTTAGGGCGTCTCAGGGAACTCAACTTTTCAAACAATGGATCATTAAAGCCATTAGCTTCAGTGTTATACAGTCGATCAATTTCTTTATACCCCGTACCTGGTCGAGCACCGTGATTATCACTTGAGCCAATAAACCCAAACTTAAAGCGTTTTGGATTTTCTTTATCGGTAAAATCACTTAAAGCCAAAACATACTGTGCTGAGCCAAGCGGTCTGTAATTAAAAGATGGTAAAAAACAATCATTGCATTGTCCTGCATTTAAAAAATCATCTGGATCAGTTTCATTTATAGCTGCATACCCTGTTGAGCCCATTTGAGCGGAAAATAATTTTGTTTGATCTACAAGATACTTACAAGTCTGTTCATCCATCCCAGAGTCTTCACATCTTTGAGCCATAATATTACCGGCCTGTTGGCAGGTTGGTAAAAAATCTTCGGTTTGCTCAGGACAAAATATTTCTGCTTGTGAATTAATATCTGAATCATTCCATGTTCTGTATTCCTCAGAATTGCCATGGCCTGAATAAATTTCAAACAAAAATTGAGACTCATCATCTTGAAAATCTGTAAGCTGCTTTTTCCAATCTGATGTAGGGGGAGTGTAAAACCCCCAAGTTGTCCCATGAGGAATAACCATGTACGGCGTCTCCCAATCTTTTAATTTCTGAAACAAAAGGTTTGGATTGCTCGCCTCTTCATAGCAATTTACAGGAAGATCTCTCGTATTCACTCCCTCAGGACATATAGGCGTGGCCTTAATTTCCTCAAAAAATTTATCAAATGCAAAAAACCTATCTCTATTTTTTAGATCTAAAGTTGCCGGCAAGGCAGACATGGTCCAGGGTAAACC
>JAQWJG010000021.1 GCA_029248485.1 SAR86 cluster bacterium
GCGCATTGGATTACCCCAGCAATTGAGCCAAAAAGATTTGATACTAGATTTTTTCTTGCCAAGGTAAGTGCTAAACAATTAGCCAGTCATGATGGTTTTGAATTAACTGAGAGTTTTTGGATCAAACCCGCAGACGCTTTAGTAAAATTAACAAATGGAGAAATGAACATGATTCTTCCAACCATAAAAAATATTGAAAAGTTAGCTGAATTTTCTTCTAGTGAAGAGGCGTTTAATTATTTTCAAGGCTTAGGAGATAACGCAATTCCTCCAATACTACCAAAATTTATTAAAAAAGATGGAGAGTGGATTGGCTTTCTTCCTGGAGAGGAGGGGTATGACAATGTCTAGATTATTTATTGAGCGAGTTACAGCCTCCAATGGCAGTGTATTTACTGGCCCTGGTACTAATAGCTACTTGATTGGCAAAGAGGATGTAACTTTAGTTGACCCAGGCCCTAAAATAGACGCTCATATAGAAAACTTAATTAATCTTGGTGAGGGTAAGATTCAGCGTATTTTAGTAACCCATACTCATCGCGATCATTCTCCTGCAGCAAAGGGTTTAGGTGAAATTCTTAACGTTCCATTGATGGGTCGATTGCTTAAAAAAGACGACTCTCTGCAAGATAAAACTTTTAAGCCTGATCATATCCTTGAGCACGGAGATTTAATTAAAACAGATGAATACACTATAGAGACAGTTCACACCCCTGGGCATGCTTCAAACCACCTGTGTTACTTCATTCAAGAAGAAAAAGTAATGCTTACAGGAGATCATATTATGAACGGTTCCACGGTTGTCATCGCCCACCCTGATGGATCCATGAAAGATTATTTAAGATCTTTGGCGCTATTGCGTAATTATGATTTCAACAAAATAGGTCCCGGCCATGGTGATTTTTTAGAAGACCCAATGGCGGTAGTTGATTGGATTATCAATCATAGATTAGAGAGGGAAAGGAAAGTTATTTCTAAGTTAAAGCTTTTCTCAAGTGTTACATCTGAAGATTTGGTATCAAGCGTCTATGATGATGTTGACCCAAAGCTTCACCCTATTGCAATTTGGAGTCTAGAAGCACACTTATACAAATTGCTCGAAGATGGAATAGCAACTTTTAATTCAACAAATAAAACCTGGTCATTTAAATAGAATAAATGTTTTCTTTCATTCTTGGATGCCTATATTTAATTTCAGCCCTAATCATTCTTTTTTTGATAAAAGAGAAATTTAATATTTTTGGATTTATTTATAATCCAAACAACAGGAAGTTTTTAGTAATTTTTGATACCCCATTTTTGTTGATAAGCTTTGCAGCAATTATTGAAGAAGCTCACTGGTTTGTTTTAGTAATATTTTTTATGCATGCGCTTAATACCATGACGCTCTTAATTAAACCTGATATTTTTTATCACTCGAAAGGAGAAATGCAGTTAATAGAAGAGGAATCCCTGAACAATTATTTGGTAATAATGACTTGTGTGGTTGGAATAGGGTGTTTATTGATTAGTTATTTTTAAGTTAACCTTATTTGCAATTAAATCCTCAACCACGCCTGGATCAGCTAAAGTGGATGTATCACCAAGATCATCAAACTCACCACTAGCAACCTTTCTTAGAATCCTTCGCATGATTTTTCCGGATCTAGTCTTTGGGAGTCCCGGAGCCCATTGAATAAGATCAGGTTTTGCAATTGGACTAATTTCTTTTGCAACAAAATTCTGTAGCTCGACTATCAAGCTCTCTTTCTCTTCCTCTCCAACCATGAGTGTTACAAATGCATAAATGCCTTGGCCTTTTATTGGATGCTCAAAACCAACAATTGCCGCTTCAGCAACTTTCTCATGCAGTACCAAAGCGCTCTCTATTTCAGCCGTTCCAAGTCTGTGTCCAGATACGTTTAATACATCGTCAACTCTACCAGTAATCCAAAAGTATCCATCGCTATCTCTTTTAGCGCCATCACCAGTAAAATAGGCATTTTCATAAGTTGAAAAATATGTATCAATCATTCTTTGATGATCTCCATATACACTTCTTATCTGACTTGGCCAGGATTGAGTGATGATAAGATTACCAGATTGCTCCCCCTCTAAAATAACTCCATTTTCATTAACAAGTTCAGGTTTAACTCCAAAAAATGGCAGAGTTGCTGACCCTGGCTTAACTGGTGTGATGCCCGCAATGGGAGAAATCAAGACAGATCCTGTTTCTGTTTGCCACCAGGTATCAATAATATGACAGGCTTCATTACCGACCACTTTAAAATACCATTCCCATGCTTCAGGATTAATTGGTTCACCCACTGTACCTAGAATACGAAGGCTCTGCCTGCTCGTTTTAAGCACATGCTTATCTCCTTGTGCCATTAAAGCTCTTAGAGCAGTGGGCGCTGTATAAAAAATGGAGATTTGATGTTTATCACAAATTTCCCAGAATCTAGAAGGACTAGGGTATGTTGGAATGCCCTCAAACATTAAGGTTGTGGCTCCATTAGATAAAGGCCCATAGAGGATGTAGGTATGGCCAGTAATCCATCCAACATCGGCAGTACACCAATATTTGTCATTAGTTTCATAGCCAAAAAGGTATTTAAAGCTTAAATGTGCTCCCAGCAAGTATCCTCCGGTGGTATGCATTACGCCTTTTGGTTTTCCTGTTGAGCCAGACGTATACAATATAAATAATGGATCTTCTGAATCCATTGGTTCGCACAAGCACTCGCTTGATGCTTCTGCAAACATTTCTTCATAATTTATATCCCTGTCTGCCACCCAATGAATCTTTTCATTAGTTCGCTTGATAACAAGGCAATGGTCAACTCCTGGGCAATTTAACAAGGCGGTATCAACATTCTCTTTTAGAGGGATTTTCTTGCCACCTCTAATAGCCCCATCTGTTGTGATAACTAGGCTGCAATCTGCATCTAAAATTCTGTCCTTCAGCGATTCTGGAGAAAACCCTCCAAACACTACTGAGTGGATGGCGCCAATTCTTGCACATGCCAACATTGCATACGCTGCCTCTGGGATCATCGGCATATATATACATACCCTTGACCCTTTTGAAACTCCTAAATTCTTTAAAATATTTCCAAATTTACAGACATTAAGATGTAAGTCAGCATAAGTAATTTCTTGAGATTCATTCGGATCATCTCCCTCCCAGATAAGTGCAGTTTTGTCTGCATGAAATTTTAAATGCCTATCAATGCAGTTATAGGAAATATTGATTTTGCCTCCTTCAAACCATTTCGAATCAGCAAATTTATTATTATGAACGCTTGTAAAGGGTTCTATCCATGCTAAGTTTTCTTTAGCTTGTTCTCCAAAGAAAATTTGAGGATCTTCAATGGATAATTGATACATCGCATTGTATTCATCTAAGTTTTTTATGAATGGATTTTCAAGATTTTTAGGAGGCAGGTATTTTTTCTCAGCCATAAATTGCCTTATTTTTTATAAGATAGAGGGCTGAGGATTGATGAAATTTTTTCCTCTAGGATCAGACATAATTTTGCTAATTAGCATGTCATAATCAGAACCACCACTCTCGAGATCAATATCTGATGCATTGATAATTAACAAAGGCGCATTTTCAAAATATAAAAAGAATTTTGAGTAAGCGTCATTAAGTCTCTCTAAATAATCAATGGTTAGGAATTTTTCATCAGGATTGCCGCGTTTGTTGATTCTCTCCAATAAAACCTCTACTGGAGCCTGAAGATAAATAACTAAATCGGGGGAGGGAGCATCTAAGGTTAAATGTTCATAGACCTTGTCGTATAAACCCATCTCTTCCTCGGATAAAGTGACTTCAGCAAACAATCTGTCTTTTTGTATCAAGAAATCAGCAACGCGCACAGGCTCAAACAATGATCTTTGTTTTAGATCCTCAATTTGTTGCATGCGTTGAAACAAGAAGAACAATTGAGTTGCCAGAGCAGACTGTTTAGGATTTCTATAAAAGCTTTTAAGAAAGGGATTTTCTGCAGGTTGCTCTAAGAATACATCATAATTAAAAGTCTCAGCAATTTTATGGGCAAGTGTGGTCTTCCCAACGCCAATTGGTCCTTCAATCGCGATATATTTCGGAAGTGGAGCTTCCTTTAAAGCAGGTTCCATATGGTTTTTATTCTGTTTGGTAAAGATTAGCTTAACTCTTCCAAGAAACCAAATTTTTTCTCAACTGGACCGCTCCTTGATTCTCTTAATGACTTTAGTAACTCAATTTTACTCGGTCGATTAATCTTTTGAAATTGCGTCCACCAGTTACCCATGCCCTGAGAATCTCTTGCTGCTTCTTCCCTTAAAAGTAAGAAATCATAGGCAGCTCTAAAGCGAGGATGGTTTAAAACCTTATATGGTTGGTGCCCTAAACGAGTTTCAAGCTTTAATTGTAGCGACCAAATATCTTTAATGTATCCATGAAATTTTCTTGGCACAGCAGTCAATACTTGTTGCTCTCTAATAATTCTATCCATGCTTCTAAAAAATCTTCTCAGGTTAAGACTTCCTTTTTCTTTGGATGCATCAATAAGTCTTGGCCAAAGTAAGGCAGCAATTAGAAACCCTGGAGTGACAGATTTTGATGCCTTTAATCGGTTATCAGTATTAATAAGTGCAGCATGCTGAAACCTCAAACCAAATGAGTCTTCAGCATACCCATCTGTATTGATTAAATGCTTTAAAACACCAAATGCATCCAGCTTATTAAAATTATCTAGAGCTTTTTTTGTAAGAAAAATTTTACAAAACTCATCAAACATCCTTGCATTAGAAATATTTCCTAGCAAATGACCTTTTTGATATATGGCCTCTTTCACATCATTGGCAATTTTAAAATTGAGTTTTGAGCTGAATCGAATGGCACGTAAACTTCTTACAGGATCTTCCTCAAATCGAATCAGGGGATCACCAATTGAAACAAGAATTTTTTTTTGTATATGCTGAAGACCGTTATGAAAATCACATAAGTGATTTTCTATAGGATCAAAATATAGTGCGTTAATAGAGAAGTCTCTCCTAATGCAATCTTCTTCCAGGGTCCCCCAAACATTATCTCTAAGGATTTTACCTTCTGAATCTTTAACAATGCCGGAGCCGTTATCTTGTTTTGAAGCATTTGCTCTAAAGGTTGAAACCTCAATTAATTCATTTCTACTAAAAACATGAACCAATCGAAACCTTTTACCAATAATCCTGGATGACCTAAAAATTTTTCTTACTTCTTCAGGTGTTGCGTCTGTTGAAACGTCAAAATCTTTTGCTTTTATTCCGACTAGTGAATCACGTACACATCCGCCAACCAGATATCCCTGAAAGCCAGATTGTTTTAATTTTTTAACCACCTCAATGGCAAGAGGGCTAAATTTGTTTTCCTTAAGGATTTTTGGGGTTTTTACTGAAGATGCTTTATTTTTTTTATTCAAAAGCTTAAAAGAAACTTGTTTGAGCTAGATTACTAACCACCAAGTTGTTTTTCTTTGATTTCATCAAGTGTTTTGCAATCAATACAATGTGTAGCAGTCGGACGAGCCTCAAGTCTTTTTACTCCTATTTCTATTCCACAAGCATAACAGTATCCGTAGTCATCTTGTTTGATTTGTTCTAAGGAGCCTGCAATTTTATTAATAAGTTTTCTTTCTCTATCTCTTGTTCTAAGCTCAAAAGCAAACTCTTCTTCTTGTGAAGCCCTATCGATTGGATCGGCATATGACTCACCTTTATTTTTAAGATGATCGAAAGTTTTTTGCATCTCTTCTCGCAAATGTTCACGCCACTCAATTAAAACAGCATTAAAGTGTTTCTTCATTGCGGCGCTCATATACTTTTCACCTTTGCGGCCTTTATAGGAAGATATTGGAGTAGTTCTTTTTTTAGCAGTAGATTTTTTTGCAGGGGTCTTTTTAGCTGCAACCTTTTTTACTGCTACCTTTTTTGCTGGAGCTTTTTTTGCTGGAGCTTTTTTTGCTGGAGTCTTTTTGGCAACTGTTTTTTTAGCAGTAGATTTTTTTGTATCTGCTTTTTTTGGCATATTCTATTTAATAAAAGTTTTTAGGCGCATGAAATTATCAGAAAGCGGGGTAATAAGCTAGCTTTTTTTATAATTATTTAATACTTCTTGGTATCCTTCACGAGTAAGTCTGGGTCCAAAGGTTTCTACAACCTTTGATGCTCCATAATTTGCAAATTCAGCGCAGGACCTAAGATCATGATTTTGAAGCAATGCATATAAGAAGCTACCTGCAAACATATCTCCAGCACCATTGGTATCAACAGGCTCAATATTTACCTTGGGAGTGTGAATTATTTCGTCACTCGTAATCACCGAACTACCTTTTTCTCCAGTAGTAATTATTGAAGTGTAAGGCTTCTCTTGGAGTTTGGTGAATGCCTCATCAATATTTTCTGCATCGACAAAGGCCATGGCCTCATCATCATTACCAAAAATATAGTCCAAGCCAAAAGATTCCATTTCATGAAATTTATCTTTAAACCCCATGACAATTCCTGGATCAGATAATGAAAAAGCTATTTTTACATCTGGAAAATTTTGAAGATGATTAAGAGCCTGCAAGGTAACTTTATAATTTTCCTCACTTGTAACCATGTACCCCTCAATATAGAAAATTTTAGAATTTGCTATCTGGCTTAGATCTAGATCATTATCATCCATCAATGAGCTAACATTTAGTGCGGTGGTCATTGTTCTTTTAGCATCTGGAGTAACCAGGATCAGGCATTTTCCAGTTGGAATAGTGCTAGAAGGGGCCATATTTCCTTTGTGACCAACACCAGCCTCTTTCAAGCTTTCAAGATATCTTATTCCATCTTGGTCATCAGACACTTTGCAGGTATGGAAGCATTTTGCACCAAAGCTTGCCGCTGCAACAAGACTATTCGTTGCAGATCCACCACAATCTGACACAGTGTCTGCTCCAGAGGCAATAAGTCTATCAATTATTGGAGCATGTTCCTCAGCACTTGAAAGTGTCATTTGATAAATTTCTAAACCAAGCTCAGAAATAAGACTGTGCTCAACTTTAAATACAGTATCGACAAGAGCATTTCCAATTGCACTAATATCATTTTTCATTTTTATAATTCCTTAACTGCTTCTTCAATCTTACTTTTAGACCTATCTATTATAGATTGATCATGTGTTGACGATATAAATCCAGCCTCATATTTTGAAGGAGCGAAGTATATACCACGATCTAAAGCTGCATAAAAAAACTTCTTAAACATGTTGTCATCACTCTTAACAACATCTTCAAAATTCTTTGGTAGATGCTCACTAAAGAAAAAACCAAACATACCGCCTATAGAAGAGGTTGAAAATGGTATGCCTTTTTCATTCATAAGATTTTTTGTATGAGACATAATCTCTGAAGATGCTTTTTCTAATCCATCAAATGGATTTGTTTGGATCAAAGTTTCTATAAGGGCAATGCCAGCACTCATCGCCAATGGATTTCCAGATAATGTTCCTGCTTGATATATAGGACCTAATGGAGCGAGTTGATCCATAATTAATTGTTTACCTCCAAATGCTCCAACAGGAAGTCCGCCGCCTATCACTTTTCCAAGGGCTGTTAAGTCAGGTTGAATCTTATATATGGCTTGAGCTCCTCCTAGCCCCACTCGAAAACCCGACATAACCTCATCAAATATTAGAAGAGAAGCATGTTTATCGCATAGCTCTCGCAAGGCATTTAAGAATTGAGGTTCTCCTGGAATAAATCCCATATTGCCTGCAATAGGCTCAACAATTATTGCAGCAAGATCATCCCCAATTTCATTAATAACATCTGATAAAGCTTCGATATTATTGTAAGGACAGCTATATGTTAGCGCTGCCAGCTCTTTTGGTATTCCTGGAGAATCTGGCAGGCCGAAAGTAGAAACTCCAGAACCTGCTTTAACAAGCAATGAATCAACATGACCATGATAACAACCTGTGAATTTGATAATTTTATTTTTACCTGTAAAACCTCTGGCAAGTCTTATGCAACTCATTGTTGCCTCAGTTCCAGAATTTACCATTCGTAGTTTTTCCATTGAGGGAACCTGACTTTTAATAATGCTTGCAAGCTTATTCTCTAAGCTTGTTGGTGCACCATAACTTGTCCCAAGTTCCAGCTGAGCTTTAATAGCTTCTAATATAATTGGATTAGAATGGCCAAGAATCATCGGGCCCCATGAACCAATGAAATCAATGTATTGATTTTCATCTTCGTCAATCAAAATAGGACCTTTAGCAGATTTAAAAAAAACAGGACTGCCATCAACATTTTTAAATGCCCTGACTGGAGAATTTACACCGCCTGGCATAAGAGATTGAGCTTGCTCAAAAAGCGATTCTGAATTTTTTCTTCTCAAAGATGTTTAGTAATAAATTTTTTATATAGCTAGTGATGCTGAATAACGAATTATATCAAATTTCTTTATAGGATTTTAAAATTTAAAGACAGCAGCAATAATTCCACCCAGTAAAAGTAAGACTGGTATTTCATTAAAAATCCTTAACTTAAAACCAGTCCAATTGTGAGAATTCAAACCAAGGTCTTTTAAAATCTTTAAACAAAAAATCTGATAAAAAATTAAAACTAATACTATTAGAATTTTAGCAATTATCCATTTTTGTGAAAAAAACCCAATCCAATTAGACCCAAGAAAACCCATCATTAAACCAAAGAATAATGCTAATACGCCAAGCGGAGTAATGAATCTAATTAAGTTTGTTTGCATTATTGTCAATTGATCTTTTGTATTCTGATCTTCACTCTCAACGTGATAAACAAATAGGCGAGGTAAGTAAAAAATACCAGCAAACCATGAAACCATAAATAGGATATGCAGGACTTTAAAAACTAGATACAGGCTCATTTAAGTTATATCTTAGCGCTTCTAAGCCCTGATAGAAAAATATTTTAGCTTAAGTATTGTTGAATATATTTTTAATCCTATAAACTAAGAATTAAATGAGCTCTGAAATGACATCGATAAACCTAAGTAGCAATGCTGTGAAGCGTATTCAAGGTCTTTTGCCAAGCCATAAATCTAGTTATTTTAGGGTATATGTAACTGGCGGAGGGTGCTCAGGTTTTCAATATGGTTTTAAGTTTGATGAGAGCCCCGAAGGGGATGATGATGTTGTTGAGTTTGATGGATTCACAATCTTATTAGACTCTCTTTCGTATCCATATCTTTATGGCTCAACCTTAGATTATGTGGAGGACTTATCAGGTTCAAGATTCTTGGTCACCAACCCAAACGCAAAGACCACTTGTGGTTGCGGCGAGTCATTTACTATCTAGATTTAGTCAGAGTCCCAACTAACCCCTTATTTTTTTTTACACTAAGAGTATTTTTGTAAAGCCTTTGTCTTGCCATCCATCCAAACGCCATGGCCTCAATGGCTTGAGGATCAAAACCATAATCACTGGTAGAAATGAGGCTCATATTTATATGACTTTCTATTGAGTTTATTAAGAATGTATTTTTCAATCCGCCTCCGCAAACAATAACTTGATGAGGAAATTTCTTTTGTGAGCGCAAAGATTTTGCGATGCAAATTGCAGTAAGCTCGGTCAGTGTGGCCAATATATCGTAAGAAGATCTTTTTAAAAGTTGCTTAGGAATAAATCTTATATTAAATATTTCTTTGCCCGTAGATTTTGGATGTCGCCTTTTAAAAAATGGATGACTTAGCATTTGATTAAGCGAAGGGGTATGAATGACCCCTTTTTTGGCATGTTCACCTTTTCTATCAAAGGGAAGATCAAGAAAGCTTTGGCAATAAATATCCATAAGCGCATTGCCAGGTCCGCAGTCAGAACCAGAAAAATAGTGCTTTTCATCCAGGTAGGTAAAGTTTGAAATCCCGCCAATGTTTAATACAGCCACAGGAGTATTTCTTTTTGCAAATAACTGTTGGTGAAATTCCGGGACTAGCGGCGCACCTTCTCCGCCAAGTTTAATATGATCATTCCTAAAATCACTGACAACATCTATCCCACATTCATTGGCAACTATTTTAGGATCCCCGGCTTGGATGGAGAAAGGATATTTACCTTTTGGCTTATGAAATAATGTCTGTCCTGATAGACCAATTGCAGCAACATCTTTTTTATTCATTTTATTTTGGGCAAGAAATTTATTTATTGCTTTGCTAAAAGCAATCCCAATTTTTTTATTAAGCTCAAAATACATATCAAGACTTAATTCTTGTTGTTGAATTACTGTAGATATATTTTCTCTCAGCTTTAGCGGATATTTAAAAGAACAGAAGTTTAATAAATTAACTTGACCAGAAACTTTTAAAGCACAAATATCGATCCCATCGTGACTGGTGCCACTCATGGTTCCTATAAAGATTTTATTTGAAGAGGTTTTCATTTGGATCTTTAGATAATAACTGATCTGCTATTTCTATGTAATTATTCCTTAATGTTTGAAATTGACCCATTTTAGATTTATCTAGTGGAGATGCGGAGGGTAGAGCTACCTTTAGGGGATCAGTCCTTTTTTCTCCAATTCTAAATTCGTAATGTAAGTGAGGAGCCGTTGCTAGACCAGAATCACCCACGTAGCCAATGGTCTGACCCTGAGAAATTTTCATGCCCTTAGAAATGCTTGGATGATATTTTTCTAGATGAGCATATAAGGTCGTGATCTCTCCTCCATGACGTATGACTATTGTTCTTCCATACCCACTTTTCCAACCTACTGATTGAATTACACCTTCTCCAGTTGAACGAATGGGCGTGCCTCTTTTTGCAGCATAATCAACTCCATTGTGAGCTCTGATAGTGTTGAGGATTGGATGTCTTCTGTTTGGATTAAAATGTGAACTAACATATGCAAAATCTAGCGGCGCTCTCAAAAAAGCTTTTTCCAGGCTGCCACCAAACTCGTTAAAGTAATCCCATCTCTTATTTTTGCCATTGTATCTAATCGCAGTGTATCGATTATTTTGATTAAAAAATTCTGCAAATAAAATACTGCCATTTTCAATTTGCTGCCCATCTACAAAAGGCGTTTCATATAATAGTCTAAACCTATCACCGGCCCTGATATCAAAAACAAAATCAATATCCCAACCAAAAATATAAGCCAGATCCATGATCACACTCTCAGGAATATCATTTTTTAATCCAGCTAAATAGAAAGATGACTCTATGACACCCGTTTTAAAGGAGTTTATAAGTTCCGGCTTTTTAAGAATCTTTTTAATTAATATTTTTGGTGATAGTTCAATGTGATAAGAGAGCAAGGGTCCTTTATGAATACGAATTTCTTGGAGCTTTTCATCTATAGATAAAAATTCCAACCTATCTTTGGGGATAATGTTTTTAACTTCATTTGATTTATCTTCTCTAAATATTTTATAAGTATTATTTAGGGAGACTCTGTATTTCTCGAATATCAATGAGAGGTTTTCACCTTCTTGAACAATATGAATTTTCTTAGTTTTAATACTGGGATTATTTTGACTAGGTAAAAGTAGAGTTTTTGAAATAATTTCTGTTGAAACTTCTTCTTGCTCCACTCCAGCATCATAAATAAATAAAATGCCGAGTAATGCCAGCAAAACAAAGGGCAGTGTTTTGGCATTTGGTTTATAGGTGCTCACAGTTACTTGATTTATTGAATTAGCTCAAAAGAAAGCGTGCCAATATTTTCAATCTCTGCTTCAATTTTATCATTTAAGCTCAGCCTACCAACTCCCGAGGGAGTTCCGGTAAATATCACATCTCCGGCTTTAAGAGTAATAAACTTCGATAGCCAGCTAATTAATTCATCCACTTTCCATGCCATGTTTGATAGATTGCTAGATTGTTTCATTTGGCCATTAACCTTAAGAGAGATGCTCCCTTCGCTTAATACAAAACCCTCTTTTTTTTGAATATTCGAGATGGGCGCAGAATTATCGAATCCTTTGCTTAAGTCCCAAGGCCTTCCACTTTTTTTCGCAGCAGTTTGAAGGTCTCTTTTGGTTAGATCTACACCAACCGCATATCCAAAAATATGTTCGCTTGCTTCACTCGGAGATATATCTGAGCACTTTGATTTTAAAAAAACAACAAGTTCAACTTCATGGTGGAGATTGTCTGTTTGAGTTGGAAAAGGAATAAAATTTGACTGGGTTACAGACTGAGGAGGCTTGCTAAAAAAAAATGGCTGATCCACATCCACCTTGGCGCCCATTTCTTCTGCATGATCAGCATAATTTCTTCCAACGCAGTACACTTTTCCAATTGGAAACAACTCTACGCTTTCTGAAATGACCATTCCTCTAATCATTGGTTTAAATGCAAAATGAGCTTTTGAGTCTTCAGTCATAAGATTTCAAACATTTATTTGATTAAATACTATAATAAATCATAACTTATGAAAGAAGATCTTAACCTAATTAAACCGATTATTAGAGGAATGGCGATTTCTGAAAGTGATGAATTATTTCCAATTGGAAAAGTGTACTGTGTTGGAAGAAATTATGCTGATCATGCAGAAGAAATGGGCGCCAAGGTGGATGTGGATC
>JAQWJG010000022.1 GCA_029248485.1 SAR86 cluster bacterium
GAAACAGCGATTGCAAGCGCTTCTCTTAGACATTTTCATGAAGATGCAGACATATCTGTTTCTATTGATAGAGCTTCAGGAGAGTACTCAACACATAGACATTGGCTAGTAGAAGATGAAAACTCTGAAGAGTTTCATAAAGAAACTCATGTTACAGAGTCAGATTCTAAAATGAGTATTGGCGATACTTTTTCTCAGGATGTTGAGAACGTTGTCTTTGGAAGAATCGAAACTCAGGCAGCGCGACAAGTCATGATGCAGAAGGTTAGAGAGGCTGAAAGAGACACAATTGTGGCCATGTTCAAATCCCAAGACAACTCCTTAATGAATGGCACAGTCAAAAGAGTCACAAGAGATAATATTATTGTAGACATTGGAAATGACATTGAAGCAATTCTTCCAAGAGATCAATTGCTACCAGGGGAAATATATAAAATTAATGACAGGATGAGAGCCATATTGCAAATCAAAGAAATTGAGGGAAGGGGTTCCCAGCTAATGTTAAGCAGAACCTGTTCTGAAATGGTAACTGAATTATTTAGAATTGAGGTTCCTGAAATCAATGAGGATATTATTGAAATTAGAGGAATTGCTCGAGATGCTGGATCAAGATCAAAAATTACTGTTAAAACAAATGATGGGCGAATAGATCCTGTGGGAGCTTGTGTTGGAATGCGTGGCTCAAGAGTTCAGTCAGTTTCTGGCGAGCTTGGAAATGAAAGAATAGACATTATTATCTATGATGATAATCCAGCTCAAATGGTAATTAATTCACTTGCTCCCGCAAAAGTTGAATCAATCGTCATGGATGAAGATTCTCGCTCAATGGAGCTAGCTGTCAATGAAGAAAATTTAGCACTTGCCATTGGCTCAAGGGGTCAAAACATCAGGCTGGCATCTAGGCTAGTTGGATGGGAGCTAAACATCATCAGCAGTAATGAAGCTGAAGCAAAAGAGAGAGTTGTAGAGGCAGAGTTTCAAGCAAAGCTTATGGATAATTTAAGCATTGATGAAAAAGAGGCTGAGGCTCTTATTAGAGGTGGATTTTTAACTTTTGATGATATTGCATATGCCGAGGATGGCAAACTATCCTCTGCCATGGAAATTGACGAAGCCAGAGCGGAAGAAATTAAAGCTGCCGCTGCAGATGCTGCTTTGATGGAGGCGATGGGTGAAATCACTCAGGAAGAATCAAATTTAGAATCACTTACAGAATTAGGTTTTAGTGAAGAAGAGGTTGAAACTCTTGTTTCTAATGCTCTAAAAAGTAAAGATGATATTGCAGAATTAGCTGTGGATGAGTTACAGGATATCATTGAGATCACTGAAAAGAAGGCAGCAGATATTATAATGAAAGCTCGAGAAAGCTGGTTTAATTAAAAAAGGAAGTTATTGCATTGGGACTTACAGTAAAAGATTTCGCGAAAACCTTAAAAATTAAGGATGATGCTTTATTAGAGAGAATGAAGGCTGCAGGGCTTTCACATAGCAAGGCTTCAGATGAAATAACTCCTGCAGATAAATTAGCGATACTTAAATCATTAAAAGAACGAAAAGGCTCAACCTCTGCTTCTGTTACATCTTCTTCGAGTAGCGGGGGAGTAACAGTTAAATCAAAAGGCACACTTTCTCAACCCACTTCTTCTACCCCTAGTTCATCAGAGGGTCTGACAGATAATATTGAGGCTAAAAGACAGGCTGCTGCAGAAAATTTAAAAGAGCAGCAACAAAAAAGAGAAGATCAAATCAAAGAGGCTATTCGCCTAAAACAAGAACAACAGCAGGCAGCAAAGAAATCACAACAACAAAAATCAACTCCTCAACAAAAACCTCAATCAAGAGTTAATATCAAAGATCAGCTATCGAGGGCAGCCAAAGATTACTCCCGAAGAGAAACTAGCTTTAATGAAGGCACCGAGCATCAATTTGCAAAGCCTGTTGAATTTATCCAGCGTGATATTGAAGTTCCAGAAATGATTCAGGTTGGTGAATTAGCTAAACTGATGTTTATCAAAGGTGGTGAAGTTGTCAAAGTTCTTATGAGCTTGGGGGTTGCAGCATCAATAAACGACTCCATAGATCAGGAAACTGGAATCTTAGTGGCGGAAGAGTTGGGCCATAATGGGATCGCTTTGAATGATTCATCTGTAGAAGATGAGATTATTGGTAATATAAATTATTCAGATACTCCCAAATCAAGAGCACCAGTCATCACGGTAATGGGTCATGTTGATCACGGCAAGACAACTTTGCTGGATTTCATTCGTAAAACGAAAGTGGTTGATGGTGAGGCTGGAGGCATTACTCAGCATATTGGGGCATATCAAGTTCCTGTGGGCGATTCAGTTATTACATTCATAGACACACCAGGTCACGCAGCCTTTTCATCTATGAGAGCTAGGGGAGCCAATACTACTGACGTTGTAATTTTGGTGGTAGCCGCAAATGATGGAGTTATGCCTCAAACAGAGGAGGCGATTAATCATGCCAGAGCAGCAGGCGTTTCCATTGTTGTTGCAATTAACAAAATGGATCTTCAAGGCGCAGATGTAGAAAGAATTAAAGGTGATTTAGCGGCAAAAGACCTAACTCCGGAGGACTGGGGTGGAAACATTCAGATGGTACCTGTTTCTGCATTAAAAGGTGATGGAGTTGACAAGCTACTTGAAGCTGTGATTTTAGAATCTGAGCTTTTAGAGCTTAAGGCTCATTATCAAGGACAAGCCCAAGGGGTTGTTATTGAGTCTGAATTAGATAAATTCAGAGGAGCTGTTGCTACTTTGCTTGTTCAGAATGGAACATTAAAAGTTGGGGATATGGTTGTTTGCGGTTCCGCTACTGGAAAGGTAAAGAGTATTATTGGCTCTGACGGAAGCAAATTAAAATTTGCTGAACCTTCTTTTGCAGTAGAGATCTTAGGATTAAGCAGCGTTCCTGATGCAGGTGAGACTTTCCAAGTAGTCAAGAATGATAAAGAAGCACGTGAAATAGCTTCATTCAGAGAAAGCAAGCTTAAAGATCGAAAAGTATTAAAACAAAGAGACGAAAGTCTTGGCAATATCTTTGAATCCATGGGTCAATCAGATAAAAAGGTTTTGAATGTTATCTTAAAATCTGATGTTGCTGGAACCTCTGAAGCAATTGTTGCGGCCTTAGCTGATATTGGGAATGATGATGCCTCGATTAAAGTTGTTGCTTCAGGAGTTGGAGGGATTTCTGAGTCAGATGCAAACTTAGCCCTAGCCACAGATTCAATTATTTTAGGTTTTAATGTTCGTACAGATAATGCTGCTAAGAAAGTTGTTGAAGGCGAAGAACTGGTCCTTTCCTATCATAGTATTATTTATGAATTAATAGATGAAGTGAAGGCCCGTCTAAGTGGCTTATTAGACCCAATCATTAAAGAAGAAATTGTAGGAACAGCCGAGGTTTTAGAGGTATTTAATTCTCCTAAATTTGGTCAAGTTGCGGGATGTATGGTGATAGAGGGATCTATTTTAAAAAGCAAGCCTGTAAGAGTTCTCAGGGATGATGTTGTAATTCATCAAGGTGAACTTGATTCACTTAGAAGATTTAAAGACGATGTTGGAGAAGTAAAATCTGGAACAGAATGTGGAGTCGGCATTAAAAACTATAAAGATATCCGACCAGGGGATAAGGTAGAGGTTTTTGACAGAAAAGAAGAGGCTCAAAGTATTTAATAGTATGTCTTCAACAAGAGTTCCGAAGATTGAAGATTTTTTAAAAAAAGAAATATCCCAAATTATCTCCTCTCAAGTTAAAGATCCTCGCTATAAATTTCTAAATATTGTTGACGTCAAATGTTCATCTGACCTGGGTGTTGCCAAAGTTTTTTATACTATTATCAATGGTGATATTTCTGACTCACCTGATAAAAGATCTCTTGAAAAATTCTCTTCAATGGTTAGATCTAAGCTCTCAAAATTTATGCAAATAAGAAGAGTTCCAAAACTCATATTTAAATATGATGAAAGTCTTGAGAGGTATAATAATATCGACGCATTATTAAATTCATTAAGTGATTAACGGCTTTCTTCTAGTTAATAAAGATCCTGGTATTACTTCATCTAGGGTCGTACAAATTGTAAAAAAAAAATTTAACCTTAAAAAAGTAGGACACTTGGGCACCTTAGATCCTATGGCAACTGGGCTTCTAATTATTGCAATAAATAGAGCCACAAAGTTTGCATCGCTACTTTTGCAGAGTGAAAAGTCTTATTGGGCTGAGGTTACTTTAGGCATTCAGACTGATACAGATGATGCCGAGGGAGAAGCAGTAGCGTCAAAAGAAGTGAACATTAATGAATTAGAAATAAAAGAAACTTTGCTCACTTTTTTGGGAGCTAGCGATCAATTGCCTCCTTATTACTCAGCACTAAAGCACAAAGGGCAACCCATGTATAAATATGCAAGAGAGGGGATTAAAGTTGAAAAAGCAGCAAGAAAAATATTAGTTAAAAATATACAAAATATTGAAATAGACTTACCTAAAGTTTCATTTGATATCAAATGCTCTAAGGGTACTTATATAAGATCTATAGCTAGAGATTTGGGATTCAAGCTTGGTTGCGGAGCGCATTTATCAAGGCTTATTAGAACAAGTCAGGAAAAATTTATGCTTTCTGATGCCTGTTCATTGGATGAGATAAATTTAGCAGGCTTAATTTCTCTAGAGAAGGCTTTTGAAGATTTGGATTTTGTTCAATTAAATGAAAGAGATGGCGCAGCATTTCTTCATGGCAAATCAATTGAAGTAGATTTTGATCATACCAATTTATTAAGAGTGTATGATGCTGCAAATCAATTTATTGCAATTGGAAAAAATTCAAGCAAGGGCTTCAAACATGAATACCTTGTTTAATAAGTAAATAAGTAATAAGCTACACGATCTCAAACTTTAGATATGCAAGGTTTGAGAAGTTTAGGGAGCATATCCAAGGAGAAAATAAACATGGCTTTGTTAAAAGAAGAAAAGAATAAAATTGTTAAAGAGTTTCAAAACAGTGAAGCTGATACTGGCTCACCGGAAGTTCAAATTGCTCTTCTGACCGAAAATATAAATAAATTACAATCTCATTTTAAAATTCATAAAAAAGACCATCATTCAAGAACCGGTCTCATTAGAATGGTAAACCTTAGAAGGAAGCTTTTAGCTTATCTTAAGAGAAAAAATCCAGAAAGCTATCAAGACATCATCAAATCTCTTAAATTAAGAGGCTAAACAAGGAAAATCGTGGAAGAAAATAAATTAAATACTCAATCCGTAGAGTTCGAATACGGAAATAAAACTGTCAAGATTGAAACTGGTAAAATTGCAAGACAAGCCACTTCAAGCATTATTGTTACTATTGATAACTTAGTTGTATTAACAACTATGGTAGCTAGAAAAGAAGCAGATCCAAAGAAGGATTTTTTCCCTCTAGCCGTTTTCTATCAAGAGAAGTTTTATGCAGCTGGAAAAATTCCAGGTGGATATTTCAAAAGGGAAGCTAGACCAACCGAGCAAGAGACGTTAACCTCCAGATTAATTGATAGGCCTATTAGACCGCTCTTCCCAGAAGATTTTAAAAATGAAATACAGATTTTCTGTACTGTCTTATCATCAGATAAAAATATTAATCCTGATATAGCATCTTTGATTGGAGCATCAGCAGCCCTATCAATTTCAGGGGTCCCATTTCAAGGTCCTCTTGGAGCTGCAAGAGTTGGCTTTATTGATAGTAATTATGTTTTAAATCCATCTCCTGAAGAGCTTGAGAAATCCATGCTGGATATGGTAGTGGCAGGAACTGAAGATGCGGTATTAATGGTTGAATCTGAAGCAAGTGAGCTGAGTGAAGATCTGATGTTGGGTTCAGTACTCTATGGTCATCAAGAGATGCAAAAAGTTATAAAAGCTTGCTCAGACTTAAGAGCTAAAGTAAATCCTACTCCATGGGAGTATTCTGAAGATGAATTAACGGCTGAATTCAAGCAGAAGATTACTGATTCTTTTACACAAGAAATAGCAAGCGCATTCAAGATTGCAGATAAAGCTGATAGAGGCGAAGCAATCAATTCTATTAGAGAAAAGATTAATGAAGCTCACGAAGATTTAGATGAAATGGAAAGAGGTAAATTAATGAATGCCTTTAAATTAGTAGAAAAAGATGTAGTTCGAAAAAGCATCTTATCTAATGAGCCTAGGATTGATGGAAGAGACTTAGATACCGTGAGACCAATCTATGTCGAAACAAATGTTCTGCCAAGCGTTCATGGTTCATCTTTATTTACTCGCGGTGAAACTCAAGCCTTAGTTGCAGCTACTCTTGGCTCAACAAGAGATGCGCAAAGGATAGAGGGATTAAATGGTGAAGAATCAAATACCTTCATGCTGCATTACAACTTCCCTGCATATAGTGTCGGAGAGATTGGTATGCCGCTCGGGCCAAAACGCAGAGAGATTGGCCATGGAAACTTAGCAAAAAGAGCAATCAAAGCTGTTCTGCCAGATTCCGAAGAGTTTGGTTACACCTTGAGAGTTGTTTCAGAAATCACTGAATCTAATGGATCAAGCTCGATGGCTTCTGTTTGTGGAACATCTCTATCACTAATGGATGCAGGTGTACCTATTTCAAATCCAGTTGCAGGTATTGCGATGGGGCTTATTAAAGAAGAAGATAGTTTTGCAGTATTAACAGATATTCTTGGAGATGAAGATCACCTTGGAGATATGGATTTTAAAGTTGCTGGAACTAAAGAAGGCGTTACTGCATTACAAATGGATATTAAAGTTCAAGGCATCACAGCCGAAATTATGGAGTCTGCATTAGAGAAAGCAAAAAATGCCAGAATGCATATTTTAGAGAAAATGAATGATGTTATTTCTGCGCCAAAAGAATTGTCTGATAATACTCCTGCAATGAAAAAAATTACTGTTCACCAAGACAAGATAAAAGAGATTATTGGTAAAGGTGGGGCTGTAATTAAGGGTATGCAGGCTGATACAGGAGCATCTGTAGATGTAAATGATGATGGTGTTGTAACTATATTCGGTGAAACACAATCAATCATGAAAGCTGCTCTTGAAATCATTGAAGGGATCATAGAAGATCCTGAATTAGATAAAGTTTATGAAGGAAAAGTTGTCAAGATTGTAGATTTTGGTGCTTTTGTCAATATTTTACCTGGTAAGGATGGATTGCTTCATGTTTCTGAGATTTCCTCTGAGCGAGTTGAGAATGTTTCTGATGTTCTTAGTGAGGGCGATGTTATCAAGGTCAAGTTAATTGGATTTGATCGAGGAAAAATGAAATTATCTAAAAAAGTATTAGAGCAGTAGCCATTATAAAATAACTAATACTTATAATATATAAAAACTATTATTTATATGATTTATAGACAAATTTGCTAAAAGTCAAATTTAGCAAGTTTTTTCTTACATTTTTCTTGTCCACAATTTCATTTTATGGTTTTATAGGTTAACTAACCATGCAAACCATAGGGGGAAATTATGGATAATGCATTTAGAATGTTAAGCGACCTAGTTAGTAATCTGACTAGTGTTATCGTTGGTATCTTAGGACTTGGTATCGTTGGAAGCCTTGCTTTCGGTGATATGATGGGGCTAGATGTAATTGGAAACATTACTTCTTTAGTCGAGTCTTTGGCTTCTAGCGGTGTTGTAGGGCTACTTGTATTAGCGGTTCTATATAGCTTAGTAAACAGATAAGCATTGCTTAATCTATGTTAGAAAGGGTCATTAGACCCTTTCTGACTTTTTTATAAAAAATGAATCTTAATAACTCTCTTATAAAACTCACTGCATTTTTTAACAAGTTATTAAAATTATTATTGCCTCTGGTAGCAGTTTCTTTGTTACTAGGTATTATTTTTGGTCCTACTACTCCATTTGTTGGAGATGTTTACAAAAATGTTACTGATATTTTAAGCATGCTTGGTGAAGATGCTTTATTAGTATTAGTATCTTTAATAATAATTTTGATATTCTTTAAGAAAGAATAGTAGATACAAGAGCGTCAAATCTCAGGTAACTTTATTATCTGATCTTTCTTTTTATTTTTAAAATTTATTGCTAATGGTGGCTATGGGTGGAATTGAACCACCGACCCCAGCGTTATGAGTGCTGTGCTCTAACCATCTGAGCTACATAGCCAAGTGGTGAAATGATAAAGAACTTGATTTATAAGTCAAACATTAAATTTAAAGTGAATTACATCACCATCCATCACCATATAATCCTTTCCTTCAAGCCGCAATTTGCCATCTTTCTTAGCTCCAGATTCCCCTTCACAATGGATAAAATCTTCATATGAAATAACTTCAGCTTTGATAAAACCTTTTTCAAAATCTGTATGAATAACGCCGGCAGCTTGAGGTGCTAAAGAGTTCTGACGCATTGTCCAGGCTCTAGATTCTTTTGGCCCAGAGGTAAAAAATGTTTCTAGATTAAGCAGCTTGTAGCCTGCAAGAATAATTTTATTCAATACAGGCTCATCCATTCCAAGTAATTCTAGATATTCTGCTTGTTCATCTTCATCCAAAGCAGCTAGCTCATGTTCAACTTGAATGACTGCGGGAATAATATTCATGTGATTATTATTGGCATAATCCTCTAAATCACCTAGATTATTTTTTGAATCATCATCAGACAGGTTTGCGACTAACACCATTGGTTTAGTTGAAAGCAGATTCATGCTTTCAATAAATTTTATCTCTTCAGCATCAAACTGATCTAGCCTTGGTAAATTTCCGTTTTCCATTAATTCTTTCAGAGATTGGATTATTTCTTTATTTTTTTTCGCATCTCCATCTCCAGATCTAATTAGTTTTTCTAACTTTTGCTCTCTTTTTTCAAGAACCTCAAGGTCTGCAAAAATTAATTCAAGATTAATGGTTTCAACATCTTTTAATGGATTGATTGTGCCATCAACATGTACAACATTTTCATCATCAAAACACCTAACAACGTGGAGGAGGGCATTCATTTCTCTAATATTACTTAGGAAGGCATTTCCCAAACCTTCACCCTTGGAGGCACCCTTTACAAGCCCAGCAATATCAACAAAGCTCATAGTAGTTGGGATTACTTTTTCAGATTTTACAATGTTATTAATGCTATCCAGTCTCTTATCTGGAACATTGACTATTCCAAGATTGGGTTCAATTGTGCAAAATGGAAAGTTCTCTGCTGGAATTGATGATTTTGTTATTGCATTAAACAAAGTTGACTTACCCACATTAGGCAATCCTAAAATTCCACATTTAAACCCCATTTTATTCGGTATGAAGTTTTAATTGAGCATTCTCAATATCATTGTTACTCAAAAGCTCAATAATGTTATTAAATTTATAGAAGCTTTCTAGAATTGGATCTTTTTCAGCCGGCTTAAATTTACCTAAAACCCAGTTTGTTACATCTACCTTATTTCCTGGATGCCCAATTCCTACCCTCAGCCTAACAAATGATTGTCCTGAGTGAGATATGATACTTCTCAGTCCATTATGACCACCATGACCTCCACCTATTTTTAGCTTCAGATTTCCAATTGGTAGGTCTAAATCATCATGAATAATTATTATTCTCTCGAGACTGAAATTTGTTGTTTTTACAATTTTGTTAATCGAATGACCGGATTCATTCACATACTGATCTGGATAACCCCACAGAATTTTTTCATCAGAAGACATGGCAACAGTAGCTTGGATTTTTTTCTTAGAATGAAGCTCTAGAT
>JAQWJG010000068.1 GCA_029248485.1 SAR86 cluster bacterium
CTGACATAGTTTATTGCTTTGTTAAAAGAGGCATTAAAAAACTGCATACCACGACCAATATCATCAATGGCACCTTTGTATCTAAGAATTCCATTTGCATCAATCATGTACATGTGAGGCGTTGTTTTGGCCCCATACAACATACCCATTTCTCCCAATTCATCGAGCAAGACATGGGTAGGGCTGGCCCCTCTAGAGTCTGTTAATGCATTGGCTGTTTCTGGGCTAACATGGCCTTGATCACCAGGAGTGGAGGAAATGATGCTCAACCAAATAATCCCTGCATCACTAGCCATCTTTTGTATGCTTTGCATATTGTTTTCATTGTAATGTCTTGCCACATATGGGCACTCATGATTAGTCCATTCCAGTATGACCGGACTGCCTTTAAGATCAGATAGTTGAATTGTTTTGCCATAACTATTTACGGCTATAAAATTTGGAGCCTCCTCGTTGATTGGAGGATTTTGTAATTTAATGTCAGCCGCATTAACGGAATTTGAAATAGCTAAGGTAGCCAAAAGAGTTACAAATGTTTTCATTGCATTGCTTTAATTAGCATGTCTTCGGTTAATACAGCAGGTAAGATTTTTGATCCAGGCATGCCAGGTTTCCAGAAAATATACAATGGAATTCCAGTGCGTTCATATTTTGCTAACCCAACAGCTATTTCTTCATTACGATTCGTCCAGTCAGCTTTGATGTATGTAATATTTTGATCTGTTAAATATTCTTTCACCCTGTCTCTGGCAAATGCTGTTTTCTCATTGGTTTGGCAGGTTATGCACCAAGCCGCCGTAAAGTTAATCAAATAGGCCTGATCTTGAGCTTGCAAGTCAGACTCTATCTCTAAGCTCCATACTTCAGCAGAGGAATCTGCAACCATGCCGGTGGTATTTTCAGGCAGGTTGTTAAAAACCTGCACAGCTGCTAAAAAAGTTGCGAGCATTCCAATCCACTTCCATCGACCTTTAAATGTTGCAATCATCCAAATTGCTATTCCAAGTATCAATCCAAGCAGCAGCAATAAAATTAGAGCATCTCCTGAGGTTTGCACCATGAAGACCCACATAAGCCAAAGAGCTGTAGCGATCATAGGAAAAGCAAAGAATTGTTTGAGTGTTTCCATCCAAGCCCCAGGCTGTGGAAGGGCACTGATCCACTGAGGTTTTAGGGCCAACAATAAATATGGTCCCGCAAAACCTAAGCCGAGTGCAAGAAAAATTGGTAGTGTTGCGAAGGAGGGTTGTAAGAGGGCATAACCAATAGCAGCTCCCATAAACGGTGCGGTACAAGGAGATGCAACCACCACAGCCAAAACGCCAGTGAAAAAAGAACCCGAATAGTCATTTCGAGATTGCACAGACGACCCAAGAGTAGTTAAGCCTGATGCAAAATTGATATTCGTTAAAAGGATAAGACCAATGCCAAGCATGATGAGTGTCAAAATTCCAACCACTGCAGGAGACTGCAGTTGATAGCCCCAACCAATCATAGATCCTGTCGACCTTATAATGATTAAGGCTGTAGCAATTGATAAAAATGTGGACATCACTCCACCAACAAAGGAGAGGGCGTGGTTTCTGATTTTGCTATTATCGTCGCCTCCCATGGAGACAAAACTTAAAACTTTAAGAGAAATAACTGGAAATACACAGGGCATTAAATTCAAAATCAACCCACCAATCAAAGCGAACAATATGGCTTGCCATAAAGACATACTAGAGCTCGATTCAAGCTCTTCTTCAATTTGAAATCCCTCACCATCGATACTCAAAATACCTGAAAAAGAAGCCACTTCATCATTCAAGACAGGAACAGTAATTTCATAAAGGTCATCACCCAGGCTTACAAGTTGCTGGGTTGGTGTATAGGCAAATAAGTTATCTTGTCTGGGAAAAAGGTATGCATCCTGTATGGGCTGAGAAAACTTAAATTTAGTTTTTAGGCCATCGCCCTTAACCGCGCTTTCAGTTTGGATTATTTTTAATGGAAGCTTTTGTATAGCTTCATCAACTAGGACATTAGGAGTTGCTGATGATAAATCAAGAGTTAAAGATGCTTTTTCTGGAATGCAAATATCTGCGCAAATTAGAAAGTCAAAATCGACACTTATAGAAGACAGCTCTAAATCAAGAGAGCGAAAAACTTTGAACGGAAAAACAACATCGCCCTCATAGCCAAATGTCATCAGAGGTGGATAGGGGATTGTTATTGGGGTAGGCCATTCTACATTCTCAACAATTACACCTTCATCAACATTCCATTTAGCCTCAAACGGACTTCCAGAATCGCCTGGATTTTCCCAGTAAGTGTGCCAACCTTCCTGCATTTCAAGGCGCACACCAACATAAAAAGACTCCTGTTGGGAATTTTGTAGATTTGTAATTAAACTTGCTCTTGCATGCCCTGTTTCCACAGGATTTGACACAGCCAGGGTGCTAAGAAAGAGGCTGAATGCTAAAAAGATGTGTTTCATTGGTTTCATGTTAAACCATTGTAATAAAAAAGGGGGAGCAAAGACTCCCCCGATCCAAACTGATTGAATTACTTACTGCCTAAAATTTTAGGAGTTTTAATATCAATCGAACGAGGCTTTTGTGCATCTGGAATGATTTTTTCCAGAGCAATAGTTAACATTCCATTAACTAAATCTGCTCCATGCACTTCAACATTTTCAGCTAAAGTAAACTGCTGCTTGAATGCTCGTTGAGCTATGCCTTGATAGACAACCTCATTTGAATCATTCAGCAATTCAGCTTTGGGGCCTTTGTGCTCAATTGTCAATACGCCCTCAGCCAATTCAATGTTAAGGTCCTCACGAGACAGACCAGCAACAGCAACATCTATAAAGATCTGGTTTTGATCTCTTCTAATGTTGTATGGCGGATAGCTTGAAGATCTCTCTGTGGTTTCTGAGAATCTCTGCAATCTATCAAACAGGCTTTCAAACCCTAACACACGAGTTGTTAGGAACGGATCGGTAAAATTAAGTACCATAATATAGTCCTCCTTAGTAGCGACTAAAATGTGCATACCCAAATGGCGTATGCGGTTAATAAACGTAGACCCAAATGGCATCTACAATATTTATTTAGGTGCTTTTAAAAAAAATTCAAGGAAAACAAGAAAGAAATTATTCGTTCCAATGTGTAACAAATTTGTCCACATCAAGTTGCGGTATCTTTTTATTAGTTCCAGCGGGAGTCCCCACATACAAATACCCGATCACCTCATGGTCAGGGGTTAAATTTAAGTATTCAGCTATTTTCTTGTTAAAGGCAAATTTGCCGGTTCGCCAAATTCCAGCATAGTTTTTTGCATGAAGTGCCAGCAGGATATTTTCTGCTGCTGTGGCTGTCGATAACATTTGCTCGATTTTGGGAACTTTGGGGTGGTCAGTGATTTGAGTGGTCAGAATTATGATCATGGGCGCCCTAAATGGTGCAGATTGATACTTTTCCATTTGCAATGGTGTGACATCCTTCAATTCGTTTTTAGCAAACTCTATAAAAATATTAGACAACTTATCTAACCCTGCACCAGTTACTTCAATAAATCGAGAGGGTCTTAGCCAGGCATGATCAGGAGCTCGGAGAGCTGCTTCATAAATTTCATGCATCTCATCCTTTGATGGAAAAGGAGTTGTCAGTTCGCGAGGCGAATTTCTTGTTAAGAGATTAGTCATTGCATCCATACCTCTATTCTAATGGATGGATAATTTTTTTATAAGAAATACTCCAATCTTTTGTCTGATCAGATTAAACTTAAGGTATTAGAAATTATTAAACCAAACAATTAGTTTATGGAAATTACACTTTTATATACCTCACTTATAACCATCCTTGCAATTTTTCTAGCATTTAGGGTTGGCATGACAAGGGGAAAAACCAACACGCTGCTTGGAGAAGGTGATTCCTCTGAATTACTTCAATCCATAAGATCACATGGCAATTTAATGGAAAATGCTCCCATAGCACTTATTCTTTTGCTCTTGCTTGAAATGCAGAGTGTGGCTGACTGGAAGCTTCATTTAATTGGATCTTCTTTTTTCCTTTTTAGAATTTTGCATGCCTATGGAATTACAATCTCCAGAGAAAGCACTCCTTATCGAGTTGTTGGTGCACTGGGCTCATGGGTGCTGATGCTGGGAATGAGTGGATATGGTGTATATGTTTATCTTAGTTAATTTGCATGAACTTTTTGTTTAAAATAAAGTCAAAATTAATATGATAGATATAAAAAAATACTTACTTCTTTTTAGCTTAATTCTGGCCACTCCAAGCCTCTTGGCAGAAACCACAAATGATACTGATCCTGCGGCTGATATTTTAGGAACAACTTGGAAGTTGGTTAAAAACGGCTCATCAAATTCTTCGTTTGGCAGTGGGCAAGTTGTCTATTTTTTATCCAGTGATGCATACCACACCCATAGGAGCAGAAAATTTCAAACTTGGGATACTTTTTCTATGGTCGATGGAAGAAACCTCGTGCGTTTGAAGAAAAATGAAGGCATTGAGATTGTTGCATCTAAATTTAATAATTCGATATACGAGGTCAAGCTCCTTAACGGTTTTTACAAAGGGAAAACTTATTATTTGATTGCAGATGAGCTTGAAAAAAATTTTAAACAGGAGATAAAAGATAATGACAGCATTTAAAAATATTATTAGTATCATTTTTGTCATGTTCATGATGGGTTGTTCATACAGCTCATTGCGACCCGAGGTGGTTGATCGTTCTGACGCGCAAAGAATGCAAACTGTTATTTTTGCAACGGTCGTGTCCATTGACCGAGTCATACTGTCAGGGGATGGAGATACTGGTGCTGTGGCTGGTGCAATCATAGGTGGCGTTGCTGGAGCCTCAGTCACTGACTCAGAAACTGAATCGGATATTGCAGGAGTTTTGGGTGCCTTAGTGGGTTCTGCTGTGGGTTCAAAAATGGGAGATGCCGCAACAAGGAAGCCTGCCATTGAACTATTGTTAGATCTGGATTCAGGCAAAACAGTTTCGATTATTCAAGAAGAAGGAGATTATAGTTTTGCTGTGGGCCAGCGCGTTAAAATTATCAAAAACAAAGGCAAGTCTAGAGTCATGCCTTTGCAATGACCTCCGAAGCCTTCACAATTGTATACAACAAAGCCCTTGATCTAGTTTCAAGGCGTGAACATTCGCGTCACGAGCTTATGCAAAAACTCGATAAGCGTTATCCAGAAACCTTGCCCATCATAGAAGAGGCGCTTGAAAAACTTGTACTCAATAAAATTCTTGATGATGAGCGCTTTGCTGAAATGTACCTTAACTCGAGAGCCAGAAAAGGTTTTGGGCCTAAAAAAATAGAGATGGAATTATATTCTAAAAAAGTTGATTCAGCGCTCATCAACAATGCTATTGAGGCCTACGAATACTGGACAGAGAATGCTAAAAATGAATTAAAAAAGAAATTTAAGGGCAGTCAGCCCACAGACTATAAATCCAAGATGAAGCAAAAACAATTTCTATTTAATCGGGGCTTTAGTACCCAAATTATTGAGCAGATTTTATAAAATCACATGGTATGATTTACTCCTATGTCCTACCAGGTTCTAGCTAGAAAATATCGGCCCTCCACCTTCTCAGAAGTTGTTGGACAGGAGCATATTTTGAAAGCTTTAGAGAATAGCATTCAGCATAATAAACTTCATCAAGCTTATATGTTTAGTGGAACCAGGGGAGTTGGTAAAACTACGATTGCAAGGGTATTTGCTAAGTGTCTTAATTGCCAAACAGGCGACATGCCGCAACCGGAGCCTTGCAATGAATGCTCTGCCTGCATGGAAATAAAAGCAGGCCGTCATATAGAATTTTTAGAAGTCGATGCTGCCTCAAGAACAGGCGTGGATGATATGCGTGAGTTATTAGAGTCTGTTCAATACAAGCCTGCAAACGCTAGGTATAAAATTTATCTTATTGACGAGGTACATATGCTTTCAAAAAGCAGTTTTAATGCCTTGTTAAAAACACTTGAGGAACCACCACCTCACGTCATGTTTCTCATGGCTACAACTGAGGTAGAGAAAGTTCCCAAGACTGTCTTATCTCGCTGTTTGCAATTGAATCTTAAGATTATTCCTGAGAATCAAATTCGAGAACATATACAATCCTTGCTAGACCTAGAGAGCATTAAATATGATGAAGAATCGCTGGGTTTAATAGCTAACTCTGCACAAGGATCTATCCGTGATGGATTAACGCTTTTAGATCAAGCTATAGCTCATGGCAATGGGGCGCTTGAATCAGATCAAGTTAAAGCACTGTTAGGAACCATTGATCAATCCTACATCATTGAACTTGTAAATCATGTGGCCGTTTCTGATGGCGATGGAGCATATCTAGCTTTAAATAAAATCACTGAATTAAATGTTGAGTATGAACAAGTCTTAAAGATCATCATTTCTGTTTTTCATCAAATTTCATTGCACCAACAACTTCAAAATAGTGAAGATGCCAGTATTCAGCAATTGGCAGAGAATCTCGATCCTCAGATTATTCAATTGCATTATGAAATTGCATTAAATGCTTTAAGTAAGTTTCATGTTCATCCGCATCCAAAGCAGGCCCTTGAATTATGTATTTTGCGTATGCTAGCTTTTCAACCTCTTTCAGAAAGAGCGACTCCAAAAATAGAAAAAAAAAATTCTAAATTAGCAGCCAAGCCAATAGCGCCATCACCTAATCAGGCTCAGGCTGAGGAACCTCCAAGAGAAAAACTAAAGCCTGAGGCACCATCTATAGAAGATGTTATTGAAGAGCCTGTTGAAGAGAGTTCAAACATACCTTCAGAACTTGATATGCAAAGCTGGAATTCAATATTCAATTCATTGAATTTATCCATGTTCGTGAGTCAGGTCTTTTCAGAATTTGAGTTTGTTAGTTTCGCTGATAGTACTCTGACATTAAAAAAATCAGATGAACTTATCAATCCTACCGAAGGATTAAAAACTGAATTTTTAGAAGCCATTTCCTCACAATTAGGTCAAAAAATTTCGTTAGTCATAGAAAGTGGAGAAGTGATTGCATCTCCCGCAGCCATTAAGGTCGAGACCGCTCAAAAACAACTCAATGATGATAAAGATGCTTTATTGGAGAATGCTGCAGTCAAAGATATTCTTGATTCTTTTGGCGGGAAGATTATTGATGAATCTATTAAAAAGGTAGGCCCATGAGTAAGGATTTGTTGTATGAGCTCATAGAAGCCTTAACTATTTTGCCTGGGGTTGGAAAAAAGTCAGCACAACGCATGGCTCTGTTCTTGCTTGATAAAAACAAAGATGGTGCTTTGCATTTAGCTCAAACACTTGAGGAGTGCTTGGATACCATTCAGCGATGTGAGGTATGTCGGCAACTGACATCAGAGCCCATCTGCAGGATTTGTAGTGATGAATCCCGTGATGCATACAGTCTTTGTGTTGTTGAGAGTCCATCAGATGTATTGGCCATTGAATCAACTGGAGGCTTTAAAGGTAAATATTTTGTTTTAATGGGCCGTCTTTCACCGATTGATGGTGTTTCACCTGATGATCTTGGTATCCCAGATTTACTACGTCATATTCAAGGCGCTAAGATTGAGGAGGTTATCCTTGCAACCAGCTCAACCGTTGAGGGAGATGCGACAGCATCATTTATCAATGATCATCTTGAGAGTGTAAAAGTTTCAAGAATTTCTTATGGTATTCCTATAGGAGGAGAGTTAGAGTATGTCGACGGCAATACAATTGCACGAGCTATCCAAGGGAGGATTGAAATTTAATGTCTATTAAACCAGATGTGTGGATTAAACGAATGGCTGAATCTGAAGGAATGATTGAGCCTTTTTCTGAAAATCAAGTTCGAGTTGATGATAAGGGTGAGAAACTTATTTCATATGGGGTCTCTAGTTTTGGCTACGATGTCCGTTGTGCCAATGAGTTTAAAGTTTTTACGAACATTCATTCAGCAACCGTCGATCCTAAAGTTTTTGATGATAATAGCTTTGTTGATATAACTTCAGATGTATGTGTTATCCCCCCAAATTCCTTTGCGCTTGCAAGAACAGTTGAATATTTTCGAATTCCTAGAAATGTTTTAACCATTTGCTTAGGCAAATCAACGTACGCAAGATGTGGCATTATCGTAAATGTGACACCCTTAGAGCCTGAGTGGGAGGGGCATGTGACATTAGAATTTTCAAACACCACCAATTTACCGGCAAAAATATATGCAGGTGAGGGCGTAGCGCAAATGATCTTCTTTGAGTCAGATGAAGACTGTGAAGTCAGTTATAAGGATAGGGGTGGAAAGTACCAAGGACAAACAGGGGTCACGCTTCCAAAAACCTAGTAAAGTTTTTTTAGCTCAAGCATGGTATCCCCATCTTGGTCTTGGTCCTCAACTTTTATGATGTGGTAATTTAGGTCTGGTGCTAAAAAGTAGCGCGTGGTTCTATCATCCTGAAGCCTAATTCTTTCTACGATGATGCAAGGATAATTGGTACCATCAACTTCAAAATTTCCATTATCGACAACCTTATAGTTATTAGCTTCAATTGCACCTGTTTTTAAATCTGGAAGCATCAATGAGAACTCCATTAGACCTGCGATAACATTTTTTCTGATTTGAATTTGAACATTCAGCGGATCAAAGACATTTTCATTTTCAATCAAAGCTTGGCTCCATTCAAACTTTCCTTTTGAGGTTAAAGTTCCTGATGCTTGATCAAAATTTAAAGTCCTTTTATCTGATATGAGCGTCCACTTAACATCAACATAGTATTTAGTAGATGTCATGAGATTATTTTTTTCAGAGAAATCTGAAACTATTTTTATTCTTCCTAATGGAAATTTAGCATTAAATTGAATAGTTCTTTTGCCTTCATCATTATGCGTAATAAGTTCTCTAATTCCCTGCATTGAAACTCGAGAGTTAGTAAAAACATACTCTCCTTTATAGTCAGGAATCTTCTGAGCAGCTAGATTACTTGATATCAAAATGAATAATATTCCAAAGTATTTATACATTAAAGAACTCCATATGATTTGGACCAAAGTGACTTTCGGTTCCAAATTTTACATTATCTCCTTGCATAGAAATATACCCCTTGACGATATCTGCTATGACTTTTGGATAGACAGCATGCTCAATTTTATGAATTCGACTAATTAATTTTGCTTCAGATTGAGTGGGATCTATTTTCAAGGCGCCCTGAGTAATAATTGGCCCTCCATCGAGTTCATTGCTTACATAATGCACTGATATACCGTGCATTAAATCTCCATTTTCAATAGCCTGTTTGTGTGTATTTAGTCCGGGATAGTCTGGCAATAAAGAAGGATGAATATTAATCAACTTCCCATCAAGGGCTTCAGTAAAATCCTTTGATAGAATTCGCATAAATCCAGCAAGCACAACCAAGTCAGGCTCTATTGGCAAAATCTGCTCCAAGAGCGCTTTATCAAATTCTTCTCTTGAATTAAAATTTTTATGCTCGATTACTTTGCTCATTAAATGGAATTTTTTAGCACGCTCCAAGCCTTTGACATGAGCTTGATTTGAAATGACCAACTCAATTGAAGCAGGAATATTTCCTGTTTGGCAGGCCTTAGCAATGGCCTCTAGATTCGAACCACCGCCTGAAATCAGAACAACTATTTTTTTCATTATTATTGGTATTGAATCTGTTCTTTGCGATCACTTTTGCTTATGGAGCCAATTTCATAACTACGAAGTTTGTGATTCGATAAAATCTTTTTTGCTTTTAAGACATCTGCTTTGTCTAAAATGCAAACCATCCCAATGCCACAATTAAATATTCTCAACATGTCTGATTGAGAAATCTTCCCCTTTTCTTGTAACCACTGAAAAGCTTTAGGAAACTTCCAAGAAGATAAATTGATCTTTGCAATTAATCCATTTTTAAGTATTCGTGGAATATTTTCTGTCAAACCGCCTCCAGTTATATGCGCCATACCTTTGACATTAGTTTTTTTGATTAGTTCTAGAACGGGTGCAGGGTATAAATGCGTTGGCTTGAGTAGAACTCGCATGATTGAATCTGGAGCTTTATGTTTTTTAAGAATAGATCTTATTAAAGAGTAACCATTAGAGTGAGGGCCGCTTGATTCAATACCCAGTAATATATGACCTGGTTTTATACCTTTGCCATTAATTAAGCTCTTTTTTTCAACAACCCCAACAGAAAATCCGGCTAAATCAAAATTATCTTTTGCATAATGACCTGGCATTTCAGCTGTTTCTCCACCAAGCAAGGCACAATTACTTTTTTTACATGCATTTGCAATGCCTTTAACAATTTTTGCTGTGACTTTAGGTTCAAGCTTTGAGGCAGCAAAATAATCCAAGAAAAATAAGGGCTCAGCCCCACAAGTAACCATGTCATTAACGCACATAGCAACTAGATCTTGACCTGTTAGATGTGTTTTATTGTGGGCTTGGCTCAAAGCTACTTTGGTTCCGACCCCATCAGTGCATCCAACTAAAACAGGGTTTTTATATTTAGACCCAAGCTGAAAAAGCCCAGCAAAACCCCCTATACCTCCTAGGACTCTTCGATCATGAGTCGCATTTACACTTGCTTTGATTGATTCTACTAGCTCATTGCCTTTTTCAATATTTACACCTGCCTTCGCGTAGGGATCTGTAGGTTTTGTTTTACTAGTCATTTACAATAAAAATATGATTCAAAAA
>JAQWJG010000069.1 GCA_029248485.1 SAR86 cluster bacterium
TTGAAACCTGATGCTGTTGTGTTGGTTGCTACTACTAAAGCTTTAAAAATGCATGGCGGCATTAAAAAAGATGATCTTGGGTCTGAAAATGTAGATGCTGTTACTTTGGGTTGCCAAAATCTAGCCAGGCACATTGAAAACATTAAAAAATTTGGTGTTCCAGTTGTAGTTGCCATCAATGATTTCATCACCGACACAGAAAAAGAGCACGCTGCAATTATTGATTACTGTAAGAAGATTAGTGTTGAATGCAAAATTTCTTCTCATTGGGAGAAAGGTGGCAAGGGCGCATCTGATCTTGCAGAGGAGGTTGTCAAAATGGCGGATTCAAATTTAGCTGAGTTTAAAACTCTGTATGACAATAAAATGTCTCTGTGGGATAAAACTCAGCATATTGCTCAAAATATTTATGGTGCTTCCGAAATCATTGCAGATAAAAAAGTTCGCAATCAATTCCAGAAGTTAGAAGATGATGGATTTGGTGAATACCCCATATGTATGGCAAAGACCCAATATAGTTTTTCTACTGACCCATTGTTAATGGGTGCTCCATCAGGACATGATGTTCCAATCAAAGAAGTTCGATTGTCTGCAGGTGCAGAATTTATTGTTGTTGTGTGCGGTGACATTATGACGATGCCGGGTTTGCCAAGAATACCTGCTGCGGAAAACATAGATGTTGACGATGAGGGATTGATTCAAGGATTATTCTAGAAATTTAATTTAAGAGGAGAGAAAAAATGAAAATATTATGTGTCTTATATGACGACCCAAAGGGCGGGATGCCATCAAGTTACCCGCTAAAGGAACTACCAAAACTTGAAAAATATCCCGATGGCATGACATTGCCAAGTCCTAAGGGAAGAGATTTTGCTCCAGGAGAATTGCTCGGTTGTGTTTCAGGTGAGCTTGGCTTGAGAAAGTTTTTAGAGGATAGGGGGCATACACTCGTTGTGACATCTGACAAAGATGCAGATGGCTGCACAGCAGACAAGGAATTGGTAGATGCAGATATTGTTATTTCCCAGCCTTTTTGGCCTTACTATCTGACAAGGAAGAGAATGGAGAGTGCGCCTAACTTAAAGATGGCCATTACAGCTGGTATTGGCTCTGATCATGTGGATTTACAAGCTGCCATGGATCATAAGGTTGATGTTGTTGAAGTGACTTATTGTAATTCTCGGTCAGTTGCCGAGCATATCGTCATGATGATTCTTGCTTTGGTTAGGGATTATCATAATCAACATAGGATAGTGAATGAGGGCGGTTGGCATATAGCTGATGCAGTCCAGAGATCTTATGATGTAGAAGGAATGCATATAGGTACAATTGCGGCCGGTAGAATTGGCTATGACATGCTAAGAAAAATGCATCCATTTGATGTTCATCTTCATTACTTTGATAAGCACAGATTAAGCTCTGAAAAAGAAGCAGAGTTGAATTTAACTTACCATGACTCTGTAGAGTCCTTGGTTGCAGCTTGTGATGTTATTAATATTAGTTGTCCTTTGCATCCAGAAACAGAGCATTTATTTAATGATGAGTTGATTGCTAAATGTAAGCCTGGTGCTTATATCATCAACACTGCAAGAGGAAAAATTTGTGATAAGGATGCCATTGTCAGGGCCTTAGAGTCGGGTCAATTAAGTGGATATGCAGGAGACGTTTGGTTCCCTCAACCAGCTCCAAATGATCATGTCTGGAGAACAATGCCGCATCACGGCATGACTCCACATACCTCAGGAACCTCTTTATCGGCACAAACAAGATATGCAGATGGGGTGAGAGAAATATTAGAGTGTTTCTTTGATGGTGAAGAAATTAGAAATCCATATTTAATTGTTAAAGATGGTGATCTAGCTGGCATGGGAGCTCATTCTTATACCAAAGGAACTGCAACAGGTGGTTCTGAAGAAGCGGCTAAGTTTAAAAAGTAGAGAGCACTATATTTTTTAATTTTGATATAAAAGAGGTAGAGATTGATTAAAACTAGAGCAGCGGTTGCTTTCGAGGCTGGCAAACCTTTAGAGATTATTGAAGTTGATCTGCAAGGGCCTAAGGCTGGAGAAGTTCTGGTTGAAATAAAGGCAACTGGAGTATGCCATACAGATGCCTTTACTTTATCTGGGGAAGATCCTGAGGGGGCTTTTCCTGCAATCTTGGGTCATGAAGGTGCCGGCATAGTGGTCGAGGTTGGAAAGGGCGTTAAGAGTTTGAAGCCCGGAGATCATGTCATACCTCTCTATACAGCAGAATGTGGGGAGTGCGAGTTTTGCCTTCATCCAAAGACTAATTTGTGTCAAGCGGTAAGAGAAACACAAGGTAAAGGCATTATGCCTGATGGCACAAGCAGATTCTCGCTTGATGGTAAGCCTATTCTTCACTATATGGGATGTTCAACATTCTCTAATTACTCAGTGCTTCCTGAAATTTCTTTAGCAAAAGTTAGAAAGGATGCTCCCTTTGATAAGATTTGTTATATCGGCTGCGGAGTAACTACAGGAATAGGAGCTGTAGCTTTCACTATGGGTGTTGAAGCTGGATCTACGGTAGCAGTATTTGGATTAGGGAGTATTGGTCTCAATGTTATTCAAGGCGCGAGGATGGTTGGCGCATCAAGAATCATTGGCATAGATTTGAATGATTCTCGTGCATCCATTGCAACCAAATTTGGCATGACTGACTTTATTAATCCCAATCATATTGAAAACGTGGTTGATCACATTATTGAGATGACGGGTGGAGGAGTTGATTATAGTTTTGAGTGCATAGGGAACGTTGATGTGATGAGGCAAGCACTTGAGTGTTGCCATAAAGGTTGGGGTGAGAGTTGCATCATTGGTGTAGCAGGAGCTGGCAAAGAAATATCAACCAGACCTTTTCAACTTGTTACTGGTCGCTCATGGCGAGGTACAGCCTTTGGAGGCGCAAGAGGCCGAACAGACGTACCAAGAATAGTTGATTGGTATATGGATGGAAAAATTAATATAGATGATCTGATTACACATAAAATGCCGCTTGAGGATATTAATAAAGCATTTGATCTAATGCATGAAGGCAAAAGCATTCGTTCTGTTGTTGAGTTTTAACTGTTACTCAAGAATTCTATCTAAATTTTTTTAGCACACTGACTTTCAAACAAAAGATTGTGGCTTCCTAGAAAAAATTTCTTCGATCATTGGGATAAAATATTCTAAAGATTTTACTTTATAGCTTGGATCAAATGATTTTTGATCCCATTTTGAGCAGAAGTCTACACAGTCTTGATAGTATGGGTGATCTTTGTGTTGATCTCTTAAATCCCTATCTTCATCGTAATGATGCATCCAATAATAGCCCTGAAATAAACCATGATGCAAAACTATCCAATAGTTCTTTTCATTTATATATGGTCTTAAAAGTGCAGCAGATACTTGAGAGTGATTAGAAGGTGATATTACATCACCTATATCATGAAGAAGGGCGCAAACAATTGTTTCAACATCAGCACCATCTTCCTCTGCTCTTGTGGCCGTTTGGAGTGAATGTTGAAGCCTGCTAATTTGATAAGGGGAATCTCCATCCATCATTTGCAGCCACTGGATCACACGCTTAGATAAGCCCCTCTCATTTTCAGAGTCATGGATCGCCACTAAGTCGTAATCTTCTTTTGTGCCTTGATCCATCGACGTAAAGCTAACTTTTTTTACCAACTTAATTACCTCGCAAATCTTTGTAAAGAACTAAATTATTTTCTATGTTATCTAGTTCATAGTAGGCATCTTGAAGATGACGCTTGCTATTAGGTTTAAATTCTTTTCTACCATGCAGGACTCGATGAGCTGAAACTATAAGTATGTTGCCAGCTTCAAGTCGAAAAGTTGATTTATATTTATCATCATTAATTCTCTTACATAGCTCATGATAAGCTTGATAAAATAAATTTAAATTTCTTGCACTTGGATCAATCATTTGCATTAATTGATTGGAGTATCTAAGCCCTGTGACATCATTTAGAGAATTTAGCCTAATAATTGGCTCATTTGCATAAGTTTCATTTTCTTCATCAAATTCTCTAAAAGGAACCGGAAAGGTTGTCAAAATTTCAAAGAACTCTGGAAAGTCATTTTTCAGATCACTGAGAACTTTATAACCATCAATTATTATTGATTCTCCGCCATCACATTCATTTTGAAGCATATGAAGCGCTTGCACGCTCGGAGGCCAAGAATAGCTGGCAAAGTCATTGTGGGGAGGGACTTCTAAAGAAGTATGCGCAATATTGTATATATGACCATCCACAGAGACATTATGAATACGCTCAAACAATACTTCTCTTATCGGACCAAGTCTTGGAGCTAGGTCTTCTAATGAGCCAGGAATGCATGGAGAGTTTGAAATACATATTGCACCTTGAGCAATAAATTCAGAGAAAGCATCTATTGCAACATTATCATCTTCAAGAAAATCAGACCAATCATAATAATTTGGAATGAAGTCATTGGCCCAAAGTATTTTTTTGGGCTTTCTAGATTTTTTTAAAAATTCTATATCTTGAAAGTGAATGACTGTCTCATGATTATCCGGCCAAAATACATTCACAGCTTTGTCATTCACATCAACGCTCTTAGGCTTAATATTTGCAGGAATAGAATTCAGCATAAATCTTTTTTCTTTGGTTTCTTCGACCCTACAATCCTTGCAAGGGCAGTTATCCCTTATCCAAAGAAATGGAAGCTCATAGTCTAATTTTTTATTATTAATAATTTTTAATGAGGCTTTGCCCATTTCAAAATCCATTCGTTCCTCCAGCTAAAAATTAGATATTACAAAAATCATATTCCGATAAAATTTTTTGAGCAATAGTATTTATTTATTTTCTTTGGAGGAGGTGCATCGGAGATAAATATGCACACAATTCAACTGTTATTATGTATGCTGTTTGAGTGAAAAATAATATTATTTCTGGGTTTGGAGCATTTTTATGTATTTCTGCACTTGCATACATTAATTCTTTTGATGAGAGTAATTTATGGTTGATACCTCCATTTGGAGCAAGCATGGTTTTGGTTATGGCGGTTCACGAAAGTCCTTTAGCCCACCCAAAAAATGTTTTTTTTGGTCATATAATTTCTGCCTTTTCAGGAGTTTTTGTATTTGCAATATTCGGCTTTTCAAATTTGAGCGTTGGGCTTGGAGTTGGATTGGCAATATTTTTAATGATGCTAACCAAGACGATTCATCCGCCAGCTGGAGCAAATCCTATTATTGCAATTCTGGGCGCTAAAGGTGCAGGCTTCATAATAATTCCTGTAGCCGTCGGAGCAGCATTCATAGTTCTTTTTGCAATAACTTATAACAAATTATTAAAGAGGAAATATTTCACTTTTAATGAATTCAGAGGCTGAATTTACCCCCTAAACTTAATAAAAAATAATTGTCTTTAGCATCTGTTCAAGCACAATAAAAAAGTGATAGCATCTTGCTATGTACAATACATCTAAAGTTGTTTTTAGCCCTCGCGTAAGAAAATCACCGTACTTTAATTCAACCATCAAGTATGGTGCAACAGCTTTCTCAGTCTACAACCATATGTACATGCCGGTTACTTATGATGGAACTATAGAGGATTATAAAAAACTATTAGATGGTGTTCAGTTATGGGATGTGGGTGTTGAGCGACAAGTTCAAATCAAAGGCCCTGATGCTGAATCATTGGCACAGTTTTTAACTCCTAGAAATATAAAAAAATGTTCAATTGGACAGGCGATGTATACACCTTTAACAGACTTCAAAGGAAACTTGATTAATGATCCAGTGATGTTAAAGATTGATGATGATTGCTATTGGTTTTCGGTCTCTGATGGAGATTTGCTTTTATGGGCTCAAGGAATTGCAGCAGGGTACAAATTTGAAGTAGATGTTGATGAGCCTGATGTATCTCCACTGCAAGTTCAAGGCCCAAATTCAACAAAATTAATGACTAAGGTTTTTGGAGATTGGATTAATGATTTAGGCTTTTATAAGTTTAAGGAAATAAACCATGAAGGTATTCCCATGGTTATAGCTAGAATGGGCTATAGCAAAGAGCTTTGTTATGAGCTTTTTCTACAAGATCACTCCAAGGGAGATGAATTATGGGAAATTCTTTGGCAAGCCGGACAAGAATTTAATATTAGCCCAGGCTCACCCAATATAATTTTAAGACTAGAAGGGGGGATACTCAGCTATTTGGCAGATATTGATAGAACCAATAATCCATATGAGGTCGGGTTAGATCGGATGGTGGATCTTGAACAAGACGATGATTTTATTGGAAAAGATGCGTTACGCGAAATATGCCTCAAGGGTCCAGAAAAAAAATTAATAGGGGCAGAAATTCATGGGGATCCGTTAACCATTTTTAATTCAGAACACTGGCCTGTTTTTATAGATAATAAGAAGGTTGGATCTATGAATGCTATGGTGTATTCGCCAAGGCTCAATAAAAATATTTGTTACACTATTTTAGACATAGAGCATGCAAAAAATGGTCAAGAAATTATAATCTCAGCTCCAGACTTTGAACTAAAAGCAGTAACGGTTGATCTTCCCTGGTTGGAGAGAGCATAAAGCGAGATCGACTCTTTTTGCGCCAATCTCGCAATCTTGTTTAGTCTGCGTAGTCTAAACCTTTTTCCTTCTGAACTTCTCGCTTATTAGGATTTACAGACTCTCTAAACGGCACGTCAACTATTTCACCCTCTACAGCAACCCCGGAAGATTCAGAGTACTCATCGGGCAATCTTACTTGTAACTTAGTGCCAATTTCTGACGAAGTCCAAGGTACCCAGCCCAAAGCAACGTTCGTTTCTAATTCTGGTGACCACCATGGAGATGTGACATAACCCATATCATTTCCATCCATATCAGCAATTAACCAAAAATCAGGCGCATAATCTGTGATCTCTTTTCCACCAAAAATCATACCTACCATACGCATTTTAAATGGAAATTCTCCCCCATCTATAACAGCACGTTGCCTTTCTAGCTCTTCTTTGCCAATGTAGTCTGCTTCTTTATTTCGTGGTACCTGATAGCTTAAGTTCACTTGAAATGGAGATGTTTCGTGATCTAAGTCTTGACCCCAAGATAGAATACCAGCTTGAATTCTGCGGTGATGAGCAGGTGCAATAACCATCAGCCCAAACTCCTCTCCAGCCTCAAGAACTGCATTCCAAATAGTTTCAGCATTTTCGTGCGCATCACGAACATAAATTTCATAGCCTTTTTCACCAGTAAAACCAGTTTGGCTTATGACCACATCTGCTCC
>JAQWJG010000076.1 GCA_029248485.1 SAR86 cluster bacterium
TTTCATGGGCCCTTGGAGGCCATCTAAACCTGTTCCTCTAAACAGTCTAAATAAAATTGTTTCGGCTACATCATCTGCATGATGAGCCATTAATAACTGATCATTAGGTTGAAGAGTGTCTTTAAAAATTTTATATCTCGCATTTCTTGCGGCTGATTCAAGGCCTGATTTTTTTCCGTTTATATTCACAACATGACTCTGATAAGCAATATTTCTCTCCTTACAAAATATCTTGCAATGATTCTCCCATAAATCTGAATGCTTATTTAATGAGTGATTTATGTGGATAGCAGAAAGGCTTCCTTGCAGCAATCCTTGCTGATTGAGCTCATGACAAAAATGCAAAAGTGCAGAAGAATCTCCGCCGCCACTAAAGGCTACAATTATATTTTTATTAGGATCAACTAGATCAAAAAAATTTTTTGGATCAAACAAACTCAGGCACCAATTTTAAGCAAGCGCTGATAACGTCTTTGAAGTAACTCCTCTGGAGAGAATTTTGATAGCTCTGCTATGTTTGTTAATAAGGATGATTTAATGTTTGCTGAAACCGCATCATAATCTTGATGCGCTCCACCAATTGGCTCCACAATAATCTCATCAACGATACCTATATTTTTTAAATCGCTTGCTCCAACTTTCATGGCTTCCGCAGCTTCCGGAGCTTTATCTGAGTCTCGCCAAACTATTGAAGCGCATGCTTCGGGAGAAGCAACAGAATAGGTACCATATTCTAATATAGCAATATGATCACCCACGCCCAGTGCTAAGGCTCCTCCTGAGCCTCCCTCGCCAGAAACTACAACTAAGATTTTAGTTTTTAAGCTAGACATAACAGCAAGATTTCTGGCAATTGCCTCACTCTGCCCTCTTTCTTCACCCTCTACACCTGGGTATGCCCCAGCTGTGTCAATGAAAGTGATAACAGGCATATTAAATCGCTCGGCAAGCTGCATCAATCGCTTAGCTTTTCTATAACCTTCTGGCTGAGGCATCCCAAAGTTTCTTTTAACTTTTTCATCCGTATCTCGACCTTTTTCATGTCCAATGATCATGACCGGCATGCCTTCTAATTTTGCAATGCCTCCAACCAATGAGGCATCATCGCCAAACTGACGATCTCCATGCAGCTCCTCAAATTCATCAAAGATTCTTTCAATAAAATCTAGTGTATGGGGCCTGTTAGGATGTCTTGCAACCTGAACTTTTTGCCAAGTAGACAACTTAGAATAAATTTTCTTTGTTAATGCAGCTTGCTCAGACTTTAACTTATCTATCTGAGGCAAAAGCTCAGGATTATCTGAGGCAGCTAATTGCAATGCTTCAATCTTCTCTGCAACTTCTGCTATAGGTTTTTCAAAATCTAAAATATTAATACTCATTTGTTTAATTTAATCGCCCCATCGCCAAACATATCCTTTAGTATTTTGATATTTTCTGACGTAGGCATAAGTTTAAATTCATCGCCAAGCTCTATTATAGCCTCAGAGTCCTCATGTAGAATTTTTAAATGTATTTTGCAATTCCCATGCTTCCAGAAATCTCCATTCAAATTTTTTAAATATGCCATATTCGATTGAATCGAATCATTCGGTAAATTTCTTGCATCTATCATGATGGATTTATTGCCTTGGCTCATTTGCGATTCCAAAGAAGACACCGATCCCACTTTCATCTTGTACATTCTCCGATTTAATTCCTTGGACTTATAGTCATCAATCTCAACTGAACCAGCCAAAATAAGAATAGAGTTGGCTTTCAATAATAAATGATGTTTCTCAAGAATATCTGTACTGATGGTTCCTTCCATGGTTCCTGTGCCGTCGTCAAAACTGATAAAAGCAATTTGTTTGTTTGAGCGATCCCTGATCTGCCTATATGAATTTAATAAACCAACTATCTTTACTCGGTTCATATCATCCGTTACTTGGCTGATTGTATGAGATCTTAAATTTTCGACCATGCCCTCAATTGCAATGACTGGATGGCCTGAAAAATAATACCCAAGCGCATCTCTCTCAAAATTTAATAAATCCTCTTTTGATAAATCTTTCACACTTACATATTTCTCGTAGGGATCAAATGTTTCGTCCATTGAGGCAAATAGATCGGATGTTCCCGCCATTTGGGCGCTATTTTTTTGCCCTTCTCTGAGCATATCTTCCATGCAAGCCAATGCGATAGACCTAGATGGTGCTAATTCATCAAAAGCTCCTGCTTTAGTTAAAGCTTCAATAGATTTTTTTCCACCCAATCGAATATTTACTTTTTTTGTAAGATCAAAAAGATCTTTAAAAGAATGGTTTTTTCTTACTTCAATTACATGATCAATGAAAGAATCTGCTACTCCTTTGATTGCTCCCAAGCCATATTTAATATGAAGATCTGCATTAACATTAAAGTGCTTGTTGCTAGTCTTAATATTAGGAGTTAGTACCTTAATTTTCATCTCCTTACACTCGTTAATAAGAGTATTGATCTTATCGGTGTTGCCTAATTCTGTTGATAGAACTGCCGCCATAAAGTGCTCAGGAAAATATGTCTTCAGGTATGCAGTTTGATATGAAAGCATTGCATAAGCTGCTGAATGAGACTTGTTGAAACCATAACCAGCAAACTTTTCAATCAGGTCAAATATTTTCTCAGCAGTAGCTTTTTTAATATCATTTTGAGAGCAGCCATCAACAAATATTTGCCTTTGTTGCTCCATCTCCTCCACTTTTTTCTTGCCCATTGCTCTTCGAAGAATATCAGCCTGACCAAGAGAATAGCCAGCCAAAACCTGAGCAGCTTGCATAACCTGCTCCTGATACAAGATTACTCCATAGGTCTCTGATAATACTGGTGCAAGTAATTCATGAGGAAAGGTAACCTTACTCTTACCATGTTTTCTATCAACAAACTCATCATGCATTCCTGATTCCAAGGGGCCAGGTCTGTATAAAGCAAGCAAAGCAACAATCTCTTCAAATTTAGTTGGCTTCAATCGACGAATCAGCTCTCTCATACCGGTTGACTCGAGCTGGAATACAGCTGTTGTTCTTCCCGAAGCAAGCAAATCAAAAACCTTAGGATCATCCAAGGTAAGAGAATTAAGGTCTAAAATTTTTTCATTTTTTTCTTTTAATGACTCATTGATTGTTTTTACAGCTCTATCTATAACTGTAAGAGTTCTTAAGCCGAGAAAGTCAAACTTAACCAACCCGATAGTCTCAACATCATCTTTATCAAATTGAGTCATGAGTGAGTTGGATTGAGGATCAAAATAAGTTGGGCAAAAATCTGCAATAGATCCAGGAGCTATTACTATTCCACCAGCATGCTTGCCAACGTTCCTAGCTATACCTTCAAGTTTATAAGCTAAGTCTATGATCTCTGAGACCTCTTCTTCGTCCTGAATCATCTTTTTAAATATAGGTTGAGAACTAATAGCTTTTTCCAGAGTCATTCCTGGAATAAAAGGGATCATCTTAGAAATTCGATCACCCAATGCATAAGGTTTACCTAAAGCCCTTGCCACATCTCTTACAACAGCTCGAGCTGCCATAGTACCAAATGTTGCAATCTGAGATACCGCAGATTTTCCATATTTCTGCCCAACATAATCAATGACCATATCTCTTTTATCCATACAAAAATCGATATCAAAATCTGGCATTGATATTCTTTCAGGGTTAATAAATCTTTCAAAAAGAAGATTATGCTCAATTGGATCAAGAGCTGTTATTCCAAGAGCATATGCAACCAAGGAGCCAGCCCCTGATCCTCTGCCTGGCCCAACAGGAACATCATTATCTTTAGACCATTGAATAAAATCTGCAACAATTAAAAAATAACTAGAGAATCCAGTTGCATGAATCTGTGTTAACTCATAATCCAAACGTTTTTGATATATCTCCTGTTTATCTTGAGCGTATGATTCTATGATTTCATCAAGCTTAGTCTTGGAAAGCTCTGATAAAAAAGAATTAAAATCATGCTCCTTAGGCACTGGATATTCCGGGAGGAAATATTGATCTGTTGTCAGGGTTACATTACATTTTTGAGCTATTGCTAGGGTATTAGTTATTAAAGTATCAGGATCGCAATCACCAAATAGATTAGACATATCCTTTGTAGATTTAAAATATTGCTCAGGAGTAAAAAGCTTTTCTCGATTTGAATCATTTAAAGTCTTACCGGTATTAATACAAACTTTGGTTTCATGAATATCAAAATCTTCTTTTTGAGAGAACATTGCGTCATTGGATGCGATGACAGGAATAAGGAATTCGGATGCTAGCGGCACAATACATTGAATAAATTCTTCCTCAAAATTTCTGCCTACCCTCTGAAGTTCAATACAAAAATCATCCTTAAAAATCTCTTGAAAAGACATCAATTCAGTTTTTAGATCCTGATTTTTATTATGTTTAGCTAGATTGAAAATATTTGATGAAGGGCCTCCGGCAATCACTATGATATTTCCCGCACAATTACTTAAATCTTCAAAAGTTATAGAGATATAACCATTTTCTTGCTGCAGCTGAGATTTTGAAATAATACTCATCAAAGACTTTAGCCCAGCATTATTTTTTGCAAGACATAGAATCTCGCCCGATTCTCCAGAATGGGATTTTAAATTAAGAGTGGTTCCTGCAATAGGTTTAATGCCTGCAGCTTCTGCCTTCTTAAAAAATTTGACCATGCCAAACATATTATTTAAATCAGTCAAGGCCACTGCTGGCATATTTAACTTCTGTGAATTTTCAATGATCTCATTGATTCTTAGCAATCCTCTAGAAATACTAAACTCCGATGAGACCCTGAGATGAACAAAGGAAGGTTGCGTCATCAAACAATCACTCCCTTAAATGATTGACGATGAAAGGATGTATACCCTGATTTCCTAAGAGCAGCTAAATGATGAGCAGTTCCATAACCTTTATTTTTTGCAAAATCATAAATTGGATATTTTTTATCAAGCTTTTTCATGAAATCATCTCTATGTACTTTAGCAATAATTGAAGCTGCCGAAATTTCTGAAATCAGCTTATCACCCCCAATCACCGCTTTACAATTTACCTCAACATTTGGGATAAATTTTCCATCAACATAAACCAAATCTGGTGTAATGGATAATTTCATTATAGCTTTTTGCATAGCAAGCAATGTCGCTTGGTGAATATTTATCTCATCAATTTTATCATTTGAAATGCTAGCAAAACTATATATAGATTCTTCTTTAATTATTTTAGCCAAGGCCTCTCTTTTGGATGGAGAGATC
>JAQWJG010000057.1 GCA_029248485.1 SAR86 cluster bacterium
TATGATCCTGTTGATATTGGAGATGATGATGGGTCTGGAAATGTTTCTGGAGCTCCTGACTTCACAGGGATAGATAATTTTTTTAGCCAACTCTTTGAAATTTATAATGACTATGACGTAGATATTGTGAATAATAGTTACGGCTATTCAGGCAACATAAATGATTATACTGAGGCGCAGGTTAGATACGCTTTCCCAAATACTATTGCTGAAATGTCTCAAGTTGGAACCCCTGATTCGGAGAAAACTATCTATGTATGGGCTGCAGGAAATGCAGGAGGTTATGCAGATCAGGGGGTTGATTATTCTAGCCCTGAATTATTACCAGGGATGGCCCATTACATTCCAGAAATACAAGGCCATTCTATTGCAGTCGTATCTGTTGATGAGAATGGTCAGATTAGTGATTTTTCTAGCAGGTGTGGAGTTGCTCAGGAATATTGTATTGCTGCACCTGGTGGAAAGGTAACTGCTGCCTATCCTACCTCAACATCTGATACTGGTATATATATTGGTAATACAAATGATGACAATTACAACAACTGTATTACAGACAACTCATGCTATGCAGTGACAAGCGGCACATCATTTGCAGCCCCATTTGTGTCCGGGGGACTTGCTGTCATCGCTGATCATTTTGAAGGTCAGCTTGGCAGTCAGGAAATTGTTAGCAGGCTGTTTAGCACAGCAAATAAAAAGGGAGTATATGCAGATATGGCTATTTATGGTCAAGGTCTAATGGACCTTAATGCTGCCACAGAACCTGTTGGGCAAGTAAGCGCAATGATGTCACTGAGCCTTTCTGGGCCCATGACCCCTGCCATATTTTCGAATATACAATTAACAAGTCCCTCATTTGGTGATGCCATTACAAATGGCATTGGGAACCATTCAGTTATTTTCTTTGATGCACTAGATGCACCTTTTAGAAGATCATTAAGCAGCCTTGTATCTGATTATAGAAATCAGATTATTAACATGGATGGGTTTGGAGGCATTCAAAACCCTATTTCTCACAGCGTAATTACTGATGACTCTGAATTTGAAATTGGAGGACTTAGAACTGAAAACCTCATGGGAGAACTAGTTACTCCATATCATTTGTTAAATGCAAGGGCTGATAAAAACCAATTTTTTTCCTATTATAACTATTCCAATAACTCCTTTTTAAGCCATGGATTGAATGGCAGTTGGGCAATGGGAATTTTTCAAGATGCTCAATTGAGATCCGAAAGAAGCTTAAGGACTCAGTTTAGCAATCCATGGTTAAATTTTAGTGCTACAGGCACAACCTTTGGCTCAACATTTCAAGGCAATAATAGATTTGATGTTGCCCTAGCAATTTCATCAGGTAGAAATAAATTTAATAGAAATGAAATTTTTAACAAACGAGACTCAAGCACAGTTGCTCTTTTAGAAATTCAACCAAAATCTAAAATGCCTTCATTGCAATTAGGTCTTATGAAAGAAAATGATGCTAGCCTTGGTCTAAGTGGATCAGGCGCATTCAATGGAAGCAATAATCAGCTAACTTCATTTGTGGGTCTATCAAATTCAATAGATTTAGCAGGAGGCCTATTGTTTGGATCATTGTACTGGGGTAAATCTAATGATATATCCAATGAATTAGGTATGATGCGTTCAGTTTCAAAGCTTTACTCTTCCGCTTTTGGGATTGGCTTCATGAAATCCTCAATTATCAGTAATCAAGACAAATTGATCCTAACTGTTGATCAACCTATCCGAATAGAATCTGGAAAACTTCAGCTCAATGTTCCGACATACAGAACTAAAGAGAAAAATGTTCTCTTCAATTCAATGAATTTTAATCTTGATCCAAGCGGAAGAGAGATTCATACAAAAGCGCAATATTTATCATCATATAAAAACATCGGTCTTGGCATAACTTTGGGTTACAAAGCAGATCCTTATCACATAAAATTTATGGATGACTATTGGTATATGTCATTAGGTTTTAATATAAATTTCTAATTTTTTCATAGGGGGGATATGGAAAATACATTTGAAAATGAAGTCGTATATATTACGGGCGCAAGTGCAGGTATAGGTTACGCAACGGCAGAGTTATGTCTTAAGCATGGAGCAACAGTTATTATCACTGGAAGAAATAAAGATAATCTCGATCAAGCTAAACAAGAGCTTTTAAAAATTTCAACAAAGGTAGTTGCCCACAATGTTGATGTCAGCATTGAATCAGAGATTGATAATTCATTGGAAGAAATTTATAAATCTTTTGGTAAAGTTGATGGGCTAATTAACAATGCTCCATCGATCCACACTGGCAAAATTGTCGACCTTGATCTTGCTGCATGGAGAACAAATTTTAAAGCAAATCTAGATGCGGTCTTTCTTGCAACAAAGAAAGTTTTACCATGGATGCAGGAAGCTAAAAAAGGCTCAATTGTAAATGTTGCATCTGTTGTTGGTTTAAAAGGTGTTGCGTATATGTCAGCTTATGGTGCTGCAAAAGCTGGTTTAATAAATTTTACAAGAGCTACTGCTATTGAAGCAGCGCCTCACATCAGAGTAAATTGCGTTATTCCAGGGGCCGTAATGACTCCTGCAACAGAAAGAGCCATTCCAGATAGTAAATTGATGGAAGCCACCGTGAATACCATTCCTCTGAAAAGGATTGCTCAGCCATCTGAGCTTGCTAAGCCTATAGCTTTCTTGCTTAGCTCAGATGCATCATTTATAACTGGTGCTAGCTTAGTGATAGACGGGGGCAAAACTGCAGATTTAAATGCTGGTAACTGAAATTAATTCAAATGATGAGCTGTGGCTCTCCGAGGTAGAATCGCCACAAATAATTACTGATCCCAACTTATTTGATTGGGACGATGAAGCCGATCTAGTTATTGCAGGTTTGGGCGGTGCTGGAATTGCTGCGGCTAATGAAGCCTTAGATCAAAACCTCACAGTTATTGGGATTGATAAAACAAGTGGTGGAGGTGCAACAGCTAAAAGCGGAGGAGTTTTTTATGCTGGTGGCGGAACGCCTATTCAACTTGCAGCAGGTGTTCAAGACACTCCAGAAAATATGTTTAATTACCTTGTCCAGGAAACTGGGGACATTGTTAAACAATCTACTTTAAAGAAATTTTGTAATACATCTGCGGAAAACACTCAATGGCTCATGGATAACGGAGTGCAGTTTGATCCCTCTTACTACAAAATTAAAACAAGTTACCCGGGAGCTGGATATTTTTTATATCATTCGGATAACTCGCTGGTGCCTAGCTATATGGAGAATGCTGAACCTGCTCCCCGAGGGCATAGAGGTTACGAAGAAGGTCCATTCAGACCAATTGGTGTGGGAGGAACAATTTATTACCCATTAAAAAAATCTGCTCTCAAAAAAGGTTTAAAGATGTTTCCGCAAACTGAAGCGCGTTCACTTGTTGTCACCTCTGAGGGAAGAGTTGTTGGAATGAAAGTATTAATGTTGCCATCAGGAAAGTTATCTCAAAGACATAAATCATTGACTTCTCGTGGAGAAATGCTGCAGATGCTTCTTCCGCCCTCTTATCCAGGATCTAATATATTGCAATTAATTGGCGGTGTATTTATTAAAAGGGCTCAAAGAATTGAACGAAATCATAGGCAGGTTAAATATATCAGAGCAAAAATGGGAGTTTGTCTCTCTACAGGCGGTTTTATTTTTAATCGCTCTATGGTGAAAGAATATGCTCCAAAATATTATGGTGGGATGCCATTAGGCACTCCAAATGATCAGGGGTCTGGAATTCGACTCGGGCAAAGTGTCGGTGGAAAGACCGATCATATGGATCGAGTGACAGCATGGAGGTTTTTAAATCCACCATTAGCTTTTGCACAAGGAATAGTGGTAAATAAAAATGGTCGCAGGTTTTGCAACGAAATGGTTTATGGGGCAACACTAGGCGATGCTATGTGTGAAAAAAATGAGGGTAAAGCATATTTAATAGTAGACGAAAAATTATTTAACGATGCAAAAAAACAATCAAAAGAGGCCCTTCCTTTTCAAAGAGATATGGCTAGGATGCTCATGTATTTCAACGCCAAAAAGAAAAGTAATTTAATAGATTTAGCTAAAGTTTATAACCTGCCAGCAGATACACTAACTGAAGAGATTGAAAAATATAATCAAGCAGCTCGATCTCAATCACCCTGTGAATATGGTAAAGCCCCTAGTGATGTTAAGGAACTGAATGGCCCATTTCATATTATGGATATCTCAATTGATTCAAAACTTGCCCCGCTCACCACATTAACCCTGGGAGGATTAATGGTGAACGAGGAAACTGG
>JAQWJG010000043.1 GCA_029248485.1 SAR86 cluster bacterium
CCAGGAGTGTTTATAGTGCCAGGTGATACAGCATTTACTCTAATTCCATTTCTAGCAACTTCCTTAGCAACAGACTGAGTAAGATTATTTACAGCTGCTTTACTTGCTGCATATATGGAATTAAAAGCATAGCCCCTAATAGCTGAGTTAGAGGAAATATTAACTATAGATGCAGGGATTGATTGTTCTTTCAAGGACACTATCTCAACTTGAAGGCATTTCCATAATGTTGTGAAAGTTAAATCAAGCGTCGCTTGAACATCCTCGAGTGAATAATTTTCTACCGGTCCTAAGCCTTTTGATGCAGCTGCATTATTGCAAACACAATCTAATATATTAAATGTATCTAAAGTGGCTTTAATCATTTGTTGGATATCATTGGTCTCAGTGAGATCAGCTTCAAAACTTGCTGCAGAATTTGGAAAAAATGAATTTATTTCTTTGGCTACCCTCTCGGCTGATTGTTTATTTAAATCTACAATCATAACTTTTGATCCATGAGAAGCTAAAATTTTAGCGATGCCCTCTCCAATACCTTGACCGGCTCCTGTGACTAAAGATACTTTGTTTTCTAAATCCAATTCAAGCTCCTTTTAAATGGCTGATTAAAAATTTTAAAATATAATTATAGGTTGGTATTCTGTTGGTTTCATTAAGTGTTTCATGCCTTGCTCCATCAACGAGATAAAGTTCTGATTGTAGATTTAAATAAACAATCAGCTGAGAAGGTAACCAGTGAAATAAATTCACTTTTTCCAAATTCTGCAGCATGTTTTGAGGCAGATTTAACTGACACAAATGCTATCCAATCAATGATTAAAGCAACCATATCTACATTTAATAAACTAGATTGTATTTGTAATAATGCGGCCGCATCAAAAGGCTTAGGGCCAGTTGAAAATTATTCACTTGAGGATGTTCAAGCAACACTTGATTTAACTTTCACATCATTATGGAAATGCCTTCAAGTTGAGATCATGTCCTTAAAGGAGCAATCAATTTCTGCGTCCATAGTTAATATTTCTTCTAACTCAGCTATCAGAGGTTATGCTTTTAATTCCATATATGCAGCTAGCAAAGCAGCTGTAAATAACCTTACTCAGTCTGTTGCCAAGGAAGTTGCTAGAAATGGAATTAGAGTAAATGCTGTTTCGCCAGGAACGATTAACACTCCTGGTGTAATGCAATATTTTGAGGCTGAGCCAAAAGCAAAAGAAATGCTTGAAAAATCTTCTCTGTTGCGACGGATTGGTGAGCCAGAAGAAATTGGTGAACTCGTATCATTCCTTCTTTCAGATAGAGCCTCCTATATAACAGGGCAAGTTATTTCTGTAGATGGTGGCTCATCAATCAATTAATTCACAATGATCAACAAATTATATGAATATCCGGCACTTGAACGTGTTGAAAAAAATGATGTTCGATATTATCGAGATTCTAAAGAAAATCTTGTACCTTCTGTGACAACAATACTTTCTGCAACTGGTGATCATTCTGGAATAGATGCATGGACGAGAAGGGTAGGTCCAAAAACTGCTAAAGAGGTTGTGGATGAGGCAACAACAATAGGAACCGCTGTTCACTTAGCAATTGAAAACTATCTACACGGGCTTGATTGGGAGCAATTTACCGAAGATAGACTTGGCTTGATGGCGCATCAGATTGCAAAGAGATTTATTGATGACTGTTTGGGAGATATTGAGGAGGTTTGGGGTCTTGAATCTGGCCTGGTTGTTGATGGTCTATATGCTGGAACAGCTGATTGTATTGGTATATTTAAGGGTAAACCTACAATCATTGATTTTAAAACAGCAAAAAAAATAAAAAGGAAAGATTGGATAGAAGATTACTTTTTACAAGGCGCTGCTTATGCTAATGCTCACAATGTTATGTATGAAACTAACATTGAATCAATTGCAATTTTAATGGTAGATCGCGATCTTTTATTCAAAGAGTTTCTTGTAAAAAATAAAGAATTTGAAAGCTATACAGATAAATGGAAACAGCGGATTATAGGTTATTATAAAAAGCATGAAATTTTAGGGAGAGAATAAATGAATGATTTAAAAGATAGGATAGTAATGATCACTGGTGCTAGCTCTGGGTTTGGTAAGGAAGCTGCAAAAATGTGCGTTGAGCTAGGAGCAAAAGTAGTTTTAGGTGCTCGTAGAGAGGACAAATTAAAAGAACTATGCGATGAACTTGGCGCTGACTCGGCTATATACAAAGCTACAGATGTTACTTCAAAAGAACAGATGCATGCATTGGCACAACATGGTATTGAAACATTCGGAAGAATTGATTCATTGGTAAACAATGCTGGAGTAATGCCTCTCTCATTACTTGAAAAGGGCAGAACCGATGAATGGGATCATATGATAGACGTAAACATTAAAGGTGTTTTATATGGAATCGACTCAGTCTATTCCCATATGCTGGCAAGAGAGTCAGGTCAAATAATCAATATTTCCTCTGTGGCAGGTAAAAGAGTTATGCCCGGAAGCGCAGTTTACTCAGGAACAAAATATGCTGTCAGAGCTATCTCTGAAGGTTTGAGATTGGAATCTTCTGGAAAAATTCAAGTAACTTGCATCTATCCTGGTGCTTTTAAAACTGAGCTGGCTTTTTCTATTAAAGATGAATCAATGCTTGAAGCATTAATGAGTAGGGGCATTGGCAACATTGCTCAACCAGCTGAAAGAGTGGCCGAATCTATAATATATGCTCTTCAGCTTGATCCAGGAGTTTCAGTTAATGAGATAGTAATCAGACCAACTGCACAAGAAGCCTAGCAAATATAGTGTTTAGAACCTTTCTTTTTATCATTAGCATCTATGCTCCAGCATCACTAGCAGCCATTGAATGTATTGAAGCTGATTTAATTCTTCACAAAGGCAATATTTACACTGGAAATGGTGAGGATTCATTTGTTGGTTCCATTGCCTCAAAAGACTCAAATATTACTTATGTTGGCAGTTCTTTATCAGATACTGATTTAACTTGTTCTGGAGCAGAAGTTATATTTTTAAATGGTAGTTATGTGTTTCCAGGGTTCGTTGATGCTCATGCTCATCTTAAGGGAATTGGCTACAGAGAACTCACTCTTAATCTACAAGGAATCTCTTCATTAAGTGAAACTCTGGAAGTTGTAAGAAATTATTTATTAAAACAAAATCCTGGAGAGTGGGTTATAGGTCGCGGCTGGATTGATAAGGTTTGGCCTGAAAAAAGATTTCCAAACAAACAGGATCTAGATGCTTTTTCTCCAGACAATCCAATTGTCTTAGAAAGGGCTGATGGGCATGCGGTTGTTGTGAACAGTTTAGTCTTGAAGCTAGCAAGCATAGATTCAACCACGAAAGATCCACAAGGAGGTTTTATAGAAAAAGATCAAAAAGGTGAGCCAACTGGTTTACTCGTTGATATGGCGATGAATCTAATCACAGACTTTATACCAAAATTAAGTAGAGCTAACGATAAAGAGGCTTTCCTCCAGGGTATTAAAAGGAATGTAAGTCTAGGGTGGACTCAAATACATGTGCCTGGAGGAACTTTTGAAGATATCTCAATTTTAAATGAAATTAAATCTGAGAATAATTTACTCCAAAGAATTTATTTTATGGTGAGCGATGGTGAGCCTGCAGACCGTTTAATTGAGAATGGACCAATAATCGATCCTGATCATTTTTTAACCGTTCGAGCAATTAAAATGTATGCTGATGGAGCTCTGGGTTCGCGTGGAGCAGCATTACTAGAAAAGTACAGTGATTATGATGGTAAGGGGGTTTTTATTTTTCTTGAAGAAGATACAAAACCCAGGTTATCGAAAGCATTAAAAAAAGGTATTCAGATTGGAACACATGCTATTGGAGATCATGGTAATAGAGTAGTTCTTGATTGGTATGAAGAAACATTTGCTCAAGCTGAAAAGACTCACGAGCCCTCAGAATCTCCTCGATGGAGAATAGAGCATTCACAAAATATTACGCCCATTGATCAAAAACGCTTTATTGAATTGAGTATTATTCCTTCGATGCAGCCATCTCATGCTATTGGCGATTTGCATTTTGCAGTTGAAAGGTTAGGGCTAGAGAGAATTGATAATGCTTATGCATGGAGAAATCTTATTGATCAGGGTCTGATTATTGCAGGCGGGACAGATGCGCCAGTTGAGATTGGTGATCCAAGAATAGAGTTCTATGCCGCTGTTACCAGAAAAGATGTTGATGGGTATCATGCTGATGGCTGGAATCTTGATCAGAGGCTCACTCGATTTGAGGCATTAAAGATGTTTACTATATGGCCTGCAATTGCTTCTTTTCAAGAGAATGTGAAGGGCACAATTGAGGTTGGTAAACTTGCTGATTTTTCTATTTTTGATCAAGATTTAATGAGTATTCCTGAGGCCAAGATCCTAGAATCAAAAAATATATTAACTGTTGTAGGGGGAAAAGTTGTTTTTCAGGAATGAGACTATCTGTTATTTAAAATCAAATCAGCACATTTAGCCCCAATAACATTACAGGTTGCATTGGTATTACCTGAAATAATGTTTGGGAATATTGATGCATCCGCTACCCTCAACCCTGATATACCTTTCACTTTTAATTGGTTATCAACCACACATTCTTTCGTTTCCCCCATCTTACAAGTACCTACTGGATGATAAACTGATAAAGATTCATTCTTGATAAATTCCTCAATGTCAGCTTTATTAATGCACTTGATTCCTGGGTGTAATTCTCTTGCTTCTAATTCTTGCATGGGAGAAGTTTTAAATATCTCTCGAGTCTTCTCAAGACCCTCTATCATCCATTGCATATCTTCTTGTTTATCGAGGTAATTTGCATAGATTTTTGGAGCATCAAAAGGATTAGAGGATGCAAGCTCGAGATGACCACGGCTTTTAGGTCTTAAATTACAAACAGAAGCTGTGATGCCTGATGAAGGTTTCATTGCACCACTCTTGTGATATTTTCCTGCTCCTGGAGCAAAATGAATTTGTGCATTGGGCGTCTTTACCTTGTCATTTGTTTTAAAAAATACACCAATGTCTGATGCAGGATAAGTCATCAACCCTTTATGTTGTATAAAGTATTCCAATAAGTTTTTGGCCATTCCTAGAGGCTTCATAAGCTCACTAAAGGTTTTTAATTTCTTAATTTTGTAGCTGATATTAACCGTAAGATGATCTTGTAAATTTTGTCCAACACCAGGCAAATCTTTAACTACTGCTATATTATGTTGCATCAGGTGCTCCTTAGGCCCTATGCCAGACAGCATCAGCGTTTGAGGAGAGTTTATACTTCCACCACAAAGAACTATTTCAGAGGTGCATCCGATAATATTGCTTCCTTTTTTATTTTTAATTTTTACACCAATAGCTTTTTTATTTGATGTGATAATCTTTTCTACCAAAGTATTAGTTAATAAATGCAAATTGGATCTATCTAATACTGGTTTTAAAAAGGCATCGGATGCACTAAACCTCTGCCCATCTTTGATATTAACTTGATATTGACCATAACCCTCTTGATCCTCACCATTAAAATCATTATTTTTCATGAAACCATATTTTTTACATGCATTTAAAAATGATTTAGAAGCCTCTAAAATTGGTTCATAAGTTTCTACCCATAGAGAGCCAAAATTTCCATGGTACTGATCTCTATGATTTTGATTATTCTCTAGTGAAATAAAATATTTCATTAAATCTCTATAACCCCATCCTTTATTGCCAACTTTTTCCCATTCTTCATAGTCATCAGCTTGTCCTCTGATGTAAAGCATTCCATTGATTGAGCTACTTCCTCCAAGAGTCTTGCCTCGAGGCCAGTTAATAGTTCTGTTATTTAAATTCTTTTCTGGTTCTGTTTCATAGCCCCAACCATACTTTTTATTTTTAAATAAAGAGCTTGCAGCCAATGGCATCTTTATAGGTGAAAAATTATCCATTGGGCCAGCTTCTATGAGGAGAACTGAGTTATCGGGGTTTTCTGAAAGTTTATTTGCTAAAACACAACCTGCACTTCCTGCGCCAATAATGATATATTTGTGGCTAAATTTCATTAATCTAATATCTCTCAGGGATGAAAATGCGTCAAGTAATTGCTATTGGTGGTGGGGGTTTTGGTAGGACCCAAGAATCAAATTTAATTGAACAGTTTATTTTAGATCAAACAGCTAACAAGAGCCCAAAAATTTGTTTTATTCCAACTGCTACTGGAGATTTAGATCCATATGTTGTTAATTATTATTCTGTATTTTCAAAGCTTGATTGTGAGCCAACGCATATTAGTTTTTTTAAAAGAACCATTGATCTTGAAGAACATATTTTAAAACAAGATGTAATTTTTGTTGGGGGAGGTAATACAAAAAGCATGTTAGCTGTTTGGAGGGATTGGGGTTTAGATCTCATTCTGAAAAAAGCATATCAACAAGGAATAGTGATGAGCGGTGTCAGCGCTGGAGCCATTTGTTGGTTCGAGACTGGATTAACTGATTCATGGGCCAGCGAACTTAAGATGATGGAATGTATGAACTTTATTCCAGGCAATTGTGCGCCTCACTATGATGAGGAGCCAGAAAGGCGTCCAGCAACTAAAAAATTTCTTGAAGACGAGTCTATTAACTTTATGTATGGAATTGAAGGAGGAGCAGCCCTTCATTTTATTGACGAACAACCAACCTCAACTATTAGATTTAAACCAAATAAAAATGCATACAAAGTTACGCTTGATTCTAATAAAATCTATGAGAGCCCTTATCAAATAATGGAATTAAAATAATGAATCTTTGGTTTTTGATAAATCCTTTTGTTGCATTGCTTGCAAGATCACCTTTGCATTTTCTTATTAGTCATCAGTTGCTCGTTATTCAATTCAAAGGTAGAAAATCAGGGAAACAATATTTAGTTCCTGTTAGCTACCATAAGCATGGACTCTCATATACATGCGTGACCTTAAGATCAAATATTTGGTGGAGAAACTTAAAAGAAATCACCCATACTCAGGTTTGGCTTAAAGGTAAATTACAAGATTGCCAAATCAATTTAGAGTTTAATAATGATGAGATTGTTGAAAGCACGCTAAGAGACCTTGTAACTAATAATAAAATTGACGCTTATTTTGCAAAGATAAAGCTCAACAAAGATGGCTCCCCGGACTTAGATGATTTAAACCAAGCAGCAAAACTTCATACTGTTTTAAAATTTACGATTACTTAAGTTATTCTCTTATTTTAATTTGTTTCTCAGTTCTTATTTCCATTTGAGTCCTACCTTCATATTCAGATATATAACCTTTAACGCAAACATTTTTTCTTTTAAGAAATTTCTCTGGCTTGTATGAGAAATACTCTGAAAATCTCCCAAACCAGATCAAGCCTGTCATCTGTTGATTTGGATAGTCTCTTCCAAAATTTAAAAATATAGGCCCCCCAGAAGCTCTTTTTAAATATTTTGTCGATACAATTTTTCCGCAAACAATTTTTGTTTCGCCAACAAATTTATAGGCCTCTCTTACTTCTATTGCATTTTCTGATTGGGCAGATAAATAAATAGGGCTTAAAAGCAACAAACTCAAATATGAAAAAATTTTAATTTGATTCATGAAGATTCTCCTAAGTAAATAATACTATATATTTCTTTTTTCTTCTGAATACGTTAATTTATTAAGTACTTTACTAAATTTAGGTGATTATATGTTTACAAGAATGGACCAGAGTACGCAAGAGGAGTGGCAGCACATTAGCGAAGAGCACATGCCTCATATTTTTGATATGCCAAAAAGAATAATCTCAATGCTTAAACAAGCAGAGTCATTAACTCTTGGTTTTGGAACAGATCAACTCCATCATGCTCTTCAGACTGCAACAATGGCTAGAAAGGCAGGCGCAGAGGACGAAATGGTGCTAATTAGCTTGATTCACGATATTGGGAAAGTAATTAATGTGCCTAATCACGGGCAAATTGCCGCAGAAATGATTAAACCCTATGTCAGCGAAGATGCTTATCATATTATAAGAACTCATCAAGATTTCCAGGGGGAGCATTACTATCACTATATGGGTAAGCCTCAAGATTTACGAAAGCAGTATGAGAGTGAATCATGGTATGCAAAAGCAACTGAATTTACTGATGAATGGGATCAAGCAGCATTTGATCCTGACTATGAAACTGACAGCTTGGAATCATTTGAACCATTAATTAATCAATTTTTTGCAGCCCCTCACACCATTTAGCTATATACATAGTTTTATTAAATGCTTCAGCCTTGCATTGATCTTGATTGTCTTTGGTTGCTCGACCACTCAACTTAAAACAAAAATTGAATTGAAGTCTAATCCAAGTCTTTGTTACAGCATCGTATACAAACAAAAATCTGTTTCTGATACCTATTTTAGGTTATTACTTGAAGAGGCTATGAGAAGAGATTTAGACTGTAAATTGATTGCAAAAGAGATCTTAGATTTCAAAAACTTCATCACAGGTTCCTCTCTCTCTAACTCTATTTCAACTGAGTCAGCGGCAAAGCCGCCACAAGAAGTAGTCCACACAGGAACAGGTCAAATCCCTAAGTAATATAGGTTTAATATATACATATAATTTACTTTGCAGTAAAACTAATATTCATGTAACTTATCTTTAATCGCAGGATCATCTGCAATATTAATCGAATTTAAATTAAGGGGAATTTAAATGAATAAGTATAAATCTAAATGGTTTGTAGCATTTTTTTGCGCAACCATCTTTTCAGTAGAGTCATTTGGACAAGATATAGAAGAAGTCATGGTGACTGGTTCCTATATCAAAGGAAGTCCAACTGATGGGGCTTCACCGGTTGAAGTTGTTGACAGAGAAACAATCGAAGATATTGGGGCAACTTCTATTGCTGATATCACTAGGAATTTATCTGTTAACTCGGGTTCAGAAAATAATTCTGATTCATTCACTCAAGGAGCCACTCAAGGGACATCAAACGTCAACCTTAGAGGCTTAGGTCTTTCGTCAACTTTAATTTTAGTTGATGGTCGAAGACATACATTAACGGGCGCTACAGCTAATGATGGAAGTGCATTTGTTAATACCAATGCAATACCCGTTGTTGCACTTGAAAGAGTAGAGGTTTTAAAAGAGGGTGCGGCTTCAATTTATGGTTCCGATGCTGTTGCCGGAGTTGTGAATTATATTTTTAGAAGAGACTTTACGGGAGTGGAGTTAGAGGTATCCAGCCAGGAGGCAGATATAAGTGGTCAAACTGACGATAGAGTGAGTGTTATTTGGGGTGCAGAAAACGGCAACACTAACTTTGTTTTAGCTGCCAGTGTCCTAGATAGATCACCAATGTCTGGAGCAGATTTTGATCCTAGCTTAGCGCAACTTGGAATTAGCGGACTGGGAACAAGCTTTTTATTGTTTGGTCCTGATACAGTTGAATCAGGTCCGTATGCAGGTACATATACTCCTTTTCAAAATGTTCCAGATCCTGGCTGTGTAGCAAACAAGGGAATACTTATTCCTCAAGCCAGCGGTTCAAGGTGTGGCTTTGTTTATGGCCCTAGGTTTAATGTTGTTAATGATGAAGATCATGAAAGTATGTACGGATCCTTTAAAACATTACTTGCAAATGGTAATGCTTTGGAAATTGACTACATGAGTACTGCGATTGATGTAAACGATAATCCTCAATCACCTTCTTATCCTGCTTTATCATATTTAAGTCCAGCAAATGCAATCATGCCCGGAACAGGCGGAAGTCCGTTTGCTGTTCCTGTTCTTTGGTTGGGAAGAGCTCTTGGCTCTGCATTTCCTTCTCCAAATGCGCCTAGAGAAATAGAAACAGATCGTTTCTCAATTGGGTTATCTGGTGATTTTGATAATGGTTTTGATTGGGATGCTCATTACACCATAAGTAGTGAAGATTTTTATGGTCAACAACCTGACACAAGCACTTCAAGATTTAGTGCTGCTATCAAAGGCAATGGAGGAAACTCTGGTAACCAAACTTGGGATTTATTTACTCCAACAAATAATTCAGCCGATTTGATTGAATGGATTTCTACCGCCCAACAGACATGGACTGAAACAGAACTAGCTGTCTTTGATTTTATTGTAACTGGAGCATGGGGTGGGATAGATATCGCTTCCGGTTTTCAATATAGGGACGAGACATTTAATGTTGCTCGCGGAGCATCGTCAATTGCTCAATTTGATGCATCAGGAAATATAACAGTTCCTGCTGATTTATTATTCTTAGGCGGTGGTCTTGAAAGCAATGCCAGTAGAGATGCAATGGCTGTTTTCATTGAAGGATCAATGAATCCTTCAGAGAAATTAGAGATTAATGGTGCCTTAAGATATGAGGATTTAGAGACAGATAGTTCTATCAATCCAAAAATATCATTTAGATATCAAGCTACTGATAATCTTGCATTAAGAGCCTCATTTAGTACCTCTTTTCGAGAAGCTTCATTGGCTCAATTAACCTCAACCACCATCGGTTTGCAAGGCATTCAAGATTACAATACTGACGGTTCACCCAAAGGTGGCACAACATTTATAAGAATTGCCCAAGCAAATAATCCGAACTTAGATCCCGAAGAGTCGGATAATATGAACATCGGTGCTATATGGAGACCAACGGATAAACTATCTATGAAATTAGATTATTGGGCCATCGAATACAGCGATGTTATTACTATTGAAAGTGCGCAAGGAAAAGTAGCTGCTAATCCAAATGACCCTGACGTCAAAAGAACCACTGGTGGAACTTTAACAGGCGTTACAACCAAGTACTTTAATGCTGCATATGTAAACACAAGCGGTTTAGACTTTGAATCAACATATGATTTTGATACACCTTGGGGACAAGCTCAAGTTGGTGTCAATATGATGCACATGTTTGAGTATGAGATACCTTTAAATGGAGCAACTGTTGATGTGGTTGGTAAATTCAACCATGATAATTTTGCTAGATCATTACCGGAGACTAAAGCTGTATTTCATGCTGCCTTAGAAAGCGGGAATAATTCATTAGCTTTATTTGGAAGATACACCACTGATTATTCGACAACTAGACCTTTAGATGCAATTGCACAGTCTAGAGGCTTTAGTCAAAAAATTGATTCATTCTTTACGGTAGATTTGATGGATTCATACACCATACAGATGAGCGATAGTGAGCTTAAATTGTCACTTGGAGTCACAAATCTTTTTGATGAAGAGGTTCCACTTGTCTATGATGCTGCTAACTGGAGTTATGATCCAAAGCATCATGACCCACGCGGTCGCATGGTTTATGTTGGATTTAAGCTAAGCAGATAAAAGAATTTACAAAAGCGCAATATCAGAAATGGTATTGCGTTTTTTTATGTTTATCTTAAAGTTTTGAATTCATTTTAAAGATTTCAGATTCTTCAGGTTTGATCTCTTGTTTTGAAATAGGTATGGCTTCTCTAATCTTATTAGCACTATCTATTAAGCACATTTCAGAAAAGGCAAGAGGGCCAGATTTAAATTTATTTGTCTGCATTCCTTCTTGCACTAAATTAATTAATTGAGTGTCTTCGTTATTAACCTGCCTATTAATCCTCCAGTTTAGATATTGAGCTGCTTTAGTCTCGCGACGGTCATCTGGTAGGGCGTATGCTATTTCTCTAATCATGGTTGTATTTGCATCGATGGGGATGAATTGCATAAAATCCATTTGCTCTGGATAAATATCAAATGCGAGATTTGGCCATAATCTGTAATAGAGCCAATACCTTTGTTTATCATTGGGCAGGTGATCCATGTACGGTAGATATTTGTCATACAATATATTTGAAATGCAATCCTTGCGAATATTGTTTCCGTCCCCCCACATTTTATGCACATATCCATTATTTGTTGAAACCTCAAGTCCATAGCTTTTGCCTACTAAGTTTGATAACCCAGGATGAGCCACAGGTATATGGAGAGCATCAACATAATTATCTGCAATTTGCTTCCAATTAACTTTCCTTGGTCTCATTGTTACCCTACCTAGAGGCTTCATTTCTTCAAGTCTATACTGCTCAATTTCATTAATATATGGTGAAAATTGCTCTTGAACACTCGGGGCATCTGATTTTATTAATTTAACAAAAATAAATCCTTGAAAAATTTCTAATTCAACTTTTTGAAGCCCATGATCTTGTTTGTGTAGATCTTTAAATTGATCTTCATAAGGAACCTTGATTAGATTTCCTTTAAAATCATAACCCCAGGCATGATATGGACAGGTTATTTTCCCATTGCAGGTTCCTGAAATTTCATTAATAAGCTTAGTGCCACGATGAGAGCAAAGGTTATGAAAAGCCTCAACATTTCCATCTTTATCTCTGATAACAAAAATACGTTCATTGAAAATTTCAAATGTAAAAAAATCCCCTGCATTTGGTATATTTGAAAGATGGCAAACTAATTGCCAGTTCTTAAGAATTAATTCTGTTTTTTCGAGCTCAAAAAATGCTTCGCTGGTATAGGTCCAACCTGGCAAACTTTTATATGAATCGCTCATTTATGAATTCTCTTCAAGGGTCTTGTTAGGCAGGTTGGTCCACCTTCACCTTTTCGGCTAATTTCAAGGCCTTTATAGGATCTAATTTTACAACCGGCTTTCTCAAGGTCTAATCGAACCTGAGGTAACTCTTCAAGCATAATAATTGATCTTGGTGAAGTTGCCAAAACATTGCATCCCATCTTAGAGTATTCAGCATCGGATACTTCAATAAAACTTATCCCTAGATCGCTAAGCCAAGTTATAAAAGTTTCTGGAATGAGGGGTCTATATATTAGAGCCAGATCTTTATCTAATGGTGAAATTATTGACATTAAATGCAGAACATCGTCTGGATGGTCTGGATCTGGTAAGTCTACAACATGCAAATTGACTTCTGAGCCTAATATTTCTTTTAATTGATTGATGCCTTCAGCATTGGTTCTTGGCCCAAGTCCAACAGCAGCATGGTGATTATCAATCCATATAAAATCACCGCCTTCAAGCGTTCCAGGGGCTTTGATTTGCCCGGCAATCTTGTAACCCTTACTCGAAAGGGCCGCATAATTTTCTAAAGCCTCAGGTGTTCTAGAGGACCTACCCATATTACAAAGTATTAGCCCAGTTTTAGATATTAAAATACTATCCCTAGTATAAATACTATCAATGGTCAGTAGACTAGAAGAGGGCAAGTCAATGATTGTGATTCCATCATCTGCAAGCAGCCCTCTAAAATAGTTAAATTCAACAATTGCTTCCTCTAGATGTGGTTTTGCATGAAATCTTAGCGGCTCCCATTCACTTGAGAGTTTTTCCTCATCAATAAAACTTTGAAGTGGAGACCTTATAGCCACTTCTGTTATTTGAGAGTATTCATTCATCACATACATGAGTTTATTTTTTAAGTAAGTAAATTGGTGTACCAATCAAAATAAGGATAAGGGAATAAATTATCATTTCAATGCCAGCCCCCCAAATAGCAAAAAATGCATACAAAAATGTAACACATGAAAGCAAAAGAGCATTATTCCTCTGTGTACTTTTTGCATCTGCTTTTGCAAATTTAAATTCTGCAATTGCGCAGAATGCATAAGCTATTAAGGTTGATAGTGTTGAGAGCATAGCCATAAATACAAATGCGTTTACCATTCCTTTTGTATAGTTCAACATCAAAAGAATGCTGACAAATACTCCTGTTAGCAAGTAAGTAAAAATTGGCGTGCCATTTTTAGTTAAGATTACAAATTTTGACGGAAGCAATCCATCTCTCGCAGCCGCTAGGCTAAGATTACCAGCAGTCAGCGTATTTGCATTTAACGAGCCCAGGGTGGATATAAGGGCACCTATACTAATTATCGCGCCTCCAGTAACACCTAAAATTTTTGATGCGGCTAATGCAAATGGTGCAGAAGAGTCAAGCAATTCACTTGCTGGAACTAAAGCTGCAATTGCAACACTTACCAGGATATAAAGAATAAGAATTGTAATAACGGATGCGATTAAGACCTTTGGAATTGTTTGTTGTGGATTGATTACATTGTCCGCAGGAACTGTTGCGGTCTCAATTCCTATAAATGACCACATAACTAAAGTTGTCACAGTGGCGATTAATGAAATAGGGTGAAGGTTAGTAGGGTTGAGCTCCGGTAAATTGCTTGTATCAAAGTTTGATGCGCCAAGTAAAACAATCAACATAAGAGGTACTAATTTTAATAAAGTAGAAATTAATTGAAATTTAGAACTATTTTCTAAACTTCTAATATTCAGAAAAACAATAATCCAAATTAGCATAAGCGAGGCAAGCAAAGCATAAATTTGAGAGCTTGCAATTTGGGGTAGAAAAAATCCTAGGTAGCCAACAAATGCAATTGATATTCCAGCAATAGCAGATACACATGCTACCCAGTAGGTCCAAGCAATTATAAAACCTGAAAAGTCACCAAGCCCTTCATTTACATAGACATAAGGCCCGCCAGTTTTTGGAATCCTTTTAACCAGCCTAGCCATTGTTAAGGCTACTAGAATTGATCCAGCACCGGCTACAAGCCAGCCCCCAAAACCGAGCAAGCCATAAGGAGCCAACATAGTTGGCATCATAAAAATCCCTGAACCTATTGCACAACCAACAGCTATTGACCAGCCTCTCCAAAAACCTATAACTCTATGTTGATTGGAACTCATCTACAGATAATACATGCAAAATTTAAGGTTTTTTAGACCTAGGAACTTCTAGCTGCAGAGATTGTTAATTTATATAAGATTGGCGCCATTATTAACCAAGGTAATTGTGTTTGAAACATTACGCTTCTTCCGTTAAATTCAAATAGTAGTGGGTTAAAGAATTGGCCGGTGGGAGCTAGAGGCGCCCATGATAGTGACTTACCCTCAGATAATTGATCGTGATATAAAAAAAGTTCTACAAAAAGATTTTGAGTGATGCACCATATTAGTAGAATGCTAAAAGCCCCCCAATTCCATTGTTGAAAAACTTGAATATTTTGTTTG
>JAQWJG010000054.1 GCA_029248485.1 SAR86 cluster bacterium
AAGCTACAGCAGAAGAGGAAGCTCCAGCAGCTGAAGAAACACCAGCAGAAGAAGAAGCTCCAGCAGCTGAAGAAACACCAGCAGCTGAAGAAACACCAGCAGAAGAAGAAGCTCCAGCAGCTGAAGAAACACCAGCAGAAGAAGAAGCTCCAGCAGAAGAGTCTGAAGAAGAATCTTCAGATGATGAGAAGAAATAGCTCAGTAGATCTTTCACTGTTTCTCCTAATTGCCAAAATAGGCAAAACAAGAGGCCTTAAAGGCGAGTTTTTTCTGAGATCATACGCTCAGAATCCAGAAACCCTCTTTTCCTTCGAAAAGTTTTATGCTCTTTCAACATCAGCAATGGAAGAAGTTCATTTTGAATTCATGAGAGAAAGTAATTCAAATATTGTGGCAAAACTTAAATCCATCAATGATATTGATGAAATAAAAGCATATGGTCAAAAGGATATATTTGTACTTAAATCAGAGTTACCCAAATTGGATGAGAATGAAGCCTATTGGTTTGAACTAGAAGGAATGCAGGTAACAAATCTTGAGGGTCAGCATCTTGGCCAGGTTCAAGAGGTAAATAATTTTGGTGCAAGTGATGTACTAGAGGTTAAATCGACCAACAAAAAAATAAAAAACCTCTTAATTCCATTTATCAAAAACAGAGTGATTATCTCAATTGATAAATCAAAAAATTCTATTCTAGTTGATTGGCAGGAAGATTATTAAGCTATATGTATATCAATATTATTACTTTGTTTCCAGAAATTTTTGAAGCATTAAAATATGGCTTGCTTGGTCAAGCCATAGACAGAGAAGATATTAAAATTAATATCTTTAATTTGCGAGATCATCAAATTAACAAGCATGGCCATGTTGATGATAAACCATATGGCGGGGGAGAAGGCATGGTTTTGATGGCAGAGCCTTTAGAGAAATCACTCAAGGATATTCCAGTCGATACCCTGGGGAGAGTCATTAACTTATCTCCGCAAGGCAGTCTTTTAAATCATAAAAAAGCTAAAGAGCTATCATCTTTAAAAAGCATCACAATTATTGCAGGAAGATACGAGGGAATTGATGAGAGATTTATTTCACAATACGTTGATGAGGAAATTTCAATTGGTGATTTTATTTTAAGCGGCGGAGAATTTGCTGCATTGAATTTAATCGACTCTTTATCAAGATTTATTCCTGGCGTAATTGGTAACAAAAAATCTGTTGAACAGGATTCATTAAGTCAAGGTCTTTTGAAAGGACCAGCATTCACTAGACCAGAAAATTTTAATTCAGAACTAGTCCCAGAGATACTATTGTCAGGAGATCATAAAAAAATACAAGAATGGAAAGAAAATCAGGCTTTGATAAGAACTTTTGAAAGAAGACCTGAATTATTAAAAAGTGTAAAATTAACAAAAAAACAAAAAAAACTCTTGGAAGATTTGGCTTCTAAGCGTATCCTATAGCTCATTTTTTAGGCAAAATCATGGCAGACAAAGAAAACGAAAATTTAGACGCAACAACAGCTGAAAATGTTGACGCAAAAGAAACAGTTTCAGAGGATTCTTCAGCTGAAGAATCATCAATGGAAGCCGAAGAATCTTCAGAAGCTCCCTCTGAAGAGCTAGCAGCAGAAGACACTTCAGCAAACGAAGATGCTTCACCAGAAGAGACACCAGCATCAGAAGAGGTTCCATTAGAAGAAACAACTGCTAAAGACGAATCAGTTGCTGATGACCAGCCTGAAGAAGTAACCGCTCCAGTAACAACTGATGAGAAATCACCTGCGCAAATCATTGAATCATTTGAGGCAAGCCAATTAAAAGATGGAATCCCGTCATTCAGACCTGGAGATACCGTTGTGGTTTCTGTAAAGGTTAGAGAAGGTGAAAGAACTAGACTTCAAGCTTTTGAGGGAGTGGTAATGAATATCAAAAATGCTGGTTTAAATTCAGCCTTTATAGTTAGAAAAATATCTAGCGGCATTGGTGTTGAAAGAACTTTCCAACTTCATAGCCCAATGATTGATTCAATCACCGTTAAAAGAAAAGGGGACGTTAGGCAAGCTAAGCTTTATTACCTCCGAGAAAGATCTGGAAGATCTGCAAGAATTAAAGAAAGATTAGATTAATCCCATGCCTTCTGACCTAAAAAAGGATCCATTGGTAGATTCTTTTTTATCAAGTCTTCGACTTGAAAAAGGTTTGTCTGAAAACACAATAAAAGCTTATTCAAATGATTGTCAGGCATTTATTAAATGGCTATTTTTAAATGAGAGATGTGAAGTAATTGATACAACTGAAAGAGACATAGAGAATTATTTAAAGTATTTTCAAAGCATCAGCCTATCCAACACATCAATCAATAGAAAACTCTCATCTTTAAAACATTTTTTTAATCATTTAAGTAAAAAAAAACTTTTAAAATCTAACCCCGTTATAAATATTTCAGGACTTAAAAGTGCCAAGGCTTTGCCAAAGTCTTTATCAATTATTGATGTGAAAAGCTTAATTGATGCTCCGGATTGCTCTAATTTTGTTGGATTAAGAGATAGGACCATGATAGAGCTCATGTACGCTACTGGCGTAAGAATTAGCGAACTTATTAACCTAAAATATACAAGCATTGACTTAAATAGATCACTGATAAAGGTAATGGGCAAGGGCGGAAAGGAGAGAATGATTCCTTTTGGGGACGATGCCCTTTCATGGTTAATTAAATATATTGAGTTTAGACGAAAGAATAATTTATCTTTAAACTCGAGAGATTTCTTCATTAGTCAACAAGGTAAGAAGATTACACGACAAGCTTTTTGGCACAGACTTAAGATTTATCTTAAAGCAACAAATCTACCTATGGATATCTCTCCCCATACTCTAAGACACGCATTTGCAACTCATTTATTGAATAATGGTGCAGATCTAAGATCGGTTCAAATGTTGCTGGGTCATAGTGATCTCTCTACAACTCAGATATATACTCATATTGCCAAACAAAGGTTAAGTGATATGGTGAAACAGCATCATCCAAGAGGTTAATTTTTTATGAAAATATTCTTCATTATACTTATTTTAATTTTTGCATTTGATGCAAAATCTGATGAGCTTTTAATTTCATCTAAAATTAATGCAGTGCTTCCTGAAGGAATGTCTGTTCAAAGCGTGAAAGAATCAATGATAGAAAATTTATATGTAGTTGATATTGGAGATTTACAGCCTATTTATGCTTCAAAAAATGGAGAATTCTTTTTTTATGGTGAGTTATATGCGGTGAATGGAAATATGCTGCTAAACACCACCAAAGACGAAATCAATTTAAAACGAAAAAATATTTTAAATGCAGCGCTGACCGAGGATGATTTTATTACCTTTAAGTCTGATAATGAAAAACATAGGGTGATTATTTTCACTGATGTAGATTGCGGGTACTGCAGAAAGTTTCATAATGAAATTAATGATTTCAATGATCTCGGCATAACTGTCAATTATGTTGCATTTCCAAGATCGGGATTAGCCTCTGATTCTTATAATAAAATTGTTACAGCTTGGTGCTCAACAGCCCCTAAAGACACTCTAACAAAAATGAAAGAAGGTGCAGACGTACAGCTATCGATGTGCCAAAACCACCCTGTTGAAAAACATTTTCTTCTTGGGCAAAAGATTGGCATTACGGGTACTCCAGCTATAATTAAGTCAAATGGAGAGCTGCTTCCGGGATATCTTCCCCCAGAGGAGCTACTTACTAGATTAAATTAAATATGACTAAATTAAAAATAGGTATTTGTGGCTGGGGGAATGTTGCAACTGGGCTGTACGAGCAGTTAGTTAATGGAGATGAAATCTATGCCAATTGGCATATATGTTGTATTGGTGCTCGACGTGACAACCCAAAATGCAATCCAGGCTCAGCAAAAATTTTAAGAGATATTTTCAAAGTAGTTGAAGAAGACATAGATGTTCTTGTGGAATTAATAGGTGGAGTTGAGACTGCAAAAGATTTAATAACAGCAGCTCTGAATTCAGGCAAGCATGTTGTCACTGCAAACAAAGCAGTAATTTTTGAGCATGGTGAAGAGCTAATTAATTTAGCAAAAAAAAATAATGTAAAGCTGTTATTTGAATCAGCTGTGTGTGCAGGCACTCCCGCCATCAAGATGCTTTCAAATGATTTAACTGCAAATAAAATTTCTAAGGTTGCAGGCATGCTTAATGGAACAACAAATTTTATTTTAAGCAAAATGGAAGAGGGCGCTTCGTATGAAACTGTGTTACAGGAAGCTCAAGAGAAAGGATATGCAGAGCCTGATCCAAGTCTAGATGTAAATGGAACTGACGCAGCTCATAAAATTGGAATTCTTGCAGCATTAGCCTTTAATAGCGGTCTTCCTGCATCTAACTTTCATATTGAAGGCATAGAAAAGATTCAATCAGAGGACTTTATTTATGCAAATGACTTTGATTTAACGGTTAAGCATTTGGCTGTTGCAAAATTAAATGATCATGGAGTTGAGTTAAGAAGCCACCCTGTAATGCTCAGCAAGAGTTCAAGCTTAGCAGGGTTAAAGGGTGTTAGAAATGGAATTCAGTTCGATACCAGTCTTCTGGGAGAGTTTCATGTTGCTGGCTCTGGAGCTGGAAGAGAGTCTACAGCATCAGGTTTAATTTCTGATTTATATGCGCTTTCAAATTCAAATGATTCTAACCCAATGCAATACCCAGATTTTTCTAAAAAACCTAACCTAGTAAATTTTGAGGATTTAATTTTTAAATATTATGTTTACTTACAGGTCAAAGATGAACCTGGTGTTCTAGCCTTAATTAGTAAAATATTTGCTGGCCAAGGCATAGGTTTTGATAAGGTCATTCAAAAAGATCAGTTGGATAATGGTAATGTGCCTGTAGTAATTTTTACTGATCCAATTATTGAAAAAGGGATGCAAATTGCTTTGCAGGATTTAAAAAATCATCCAGTCATCCTAAATTCTAAAATTATTAGAATTGAGGATTTGTAATGCTTTTTCACTCAAGCAGAGGAAAAGACCCCGATAAAGATTTTGCATCAATTTTAATGCAAGGTCTTGCTGATGATGGCGGTCTTTTTATGCCGGATCACTGGCCGCAAGTAGATTTAGATGAAATCAAGTCCAAAACATCATTTGTGGATATAGCGAAATGCATTGTGCCTTTATTTACATCCTCGTCTTTTTCTCGTGATGAAACAATAAATATAGTTGAATCAACTTGGCATGATTTTGAACACCAAGATCTCATTGGTATAAAAGATTTTAATTCAGTTTCAATTCTTGAGCTGTTTCATGGGCCTACTGCAGCATTTAAAGATTTTGGGTTACAGCTAGCTGCTGCATTTTTTAATCAGGTCTTAGAGGCTGAAAATAAAACTGCAATCGTACTTGGTGCAACCTCTGGTGATACGGGCTCAGCTGCAATTGATGCATGTAAGAATTATGGTCGAATTAAGAGCTTTATTATGCTTCCAAATGGAAATATGTCTGAAGTTCAGCGCAGGCAAATGAGTACTATCAAGGCTTCAAATGTTTTTGCCCTAAGGATTAACGGCACTTTTGATGATTGCCAAGACTTGGTAAAACTTGCTTTTAAAAAACGTGATTTTTTAAATAATGATCAATATTTATTAGCAGTTAACTCAATTAATTGGACTCGAATAATCGGTCAAATTTGTTATTACTTTTATGCTTATAATCAATTACATCAAAAAAGCAACTTAAATTTTTCCATCCCTACAGGAAATTTTGGTAATGTGTTTGCTTGTTACTCTGCTCATAAAATGGGATTACCAATTAACAAAATTTCTGTAGCTGTCAATGAAAATGATATCTTGCATCGATTTTTTAGTGATAATAATTATTCAAAGCAATTTGTACATGAAACTATTTCTCCAAGCATGGATATAAGCGTTGCTAGCAATTTTGAAAGATTGGTCTATGATCTCTTTTTGGATAGGGATTCTAACAAATGCTCGAAAATGTTTGATAATTTTCCAGCCAATCCTATTGAGCTTGATCCTGCAACTTGGCAAAAGAAAGATCGCCTTTTTTCTTCTAGTAAAGTTAATGATTTGGATACGAAAAAAATAATTCAGGAAACTCATCAATTGTTTGACTATATCTTAGACCCTCATACAGCTGTTGCTGCTATTGAAGCATTTAATAAAAGTGATGAAAATAATCATTATGTTGTTCTATCTACAGCACATCCAGCCAAGTTTCCTAAAGTCTATGAAGAATTAAACATACAAATAAAGTCTTTGCCTGTTGCGTTAAAAGGTTTGTTTAAGAAAGAGGAGTTTCTGCATTCATTTGATGCAGATTACAATCAAATCGTTAGCTTTATTAATCATAACAACTAATTTTTTAATTTATGAATATTCCAAAGATAGTCAAAACTTCAACAACGGATTTAGAGCGTGTGAAAGGTGTTCTCAAACTAGGTTTTGCTTCAGATGCGTTGCTAAGATGGGTTTTTCCTGACGCCTCATCTTACCTAAAGAGCTTTGATAAATGGATGGAGGAGTTTTCAAAAATTGCCTTTGAAAATAATATTGTTTATTCAGAAAAAAATTTTTTTGGTTCCTCCTTGTGGCATCCTCCAGGCGTTTTATTTGATAGCACAGTCTTAGAGCCCACCTTTGCTTCTATACCTGACGATCGAATTGAGGCGGCAGCTAAGTTTTTTGAAGAATTTGAAAAATATCATCCTGAAGATGCTTGGTATCTAGCATTTATTGCGGTTGATCCAGCTCAGCAAAGAAAAGGAATCGGATCTTTTTTACTTAAAGAAGCTTTGCAAATGATAGATAAAAGAGGTGATAAAGCTTATCTAGAAGCCTCTAATGAGCAAAATAAGGCTTTGTATGAAAGACATGGCTTTGTAGAAATAGGAAGAGTTCAATTTGCAGATTCTCCGCCTGCATTTCCAATGATTCGAGAAGCGAAATAAGAGTGTTTCACATGCTTTGCAGATCTTTATTCTATTAACTGTTTCATAGATTAGCTAAAGATATTAAAATGAAAACCATGGAAACAGGTGAAATTAAATCAAGCCTTACTGATCTCAGAGATCGCATGAATGATCTCCGGGGGCATCTTTGACGTTGCTCATAAACAAAGCTCTCTAGAAGAAATTAATAACAAATTATCTGATGAATCTACATGGTCTAATTTAGAGCTCTCTCAATCCTTGAATAAAGAAAAAGCAGATTTAGAAAAATTTTTAAATTCTTTTTTATCTGTTGATGAGCTTATCAATGACAATATTGATCTCCTGGATATTGCGATTGAGGAATCTGATGATGGCTCAATTAAAGAAATCAATGAAGAAACTCAAGCTCTGATTTCTAAGGTGGAGGATTTAGAATTTAATAGAATGTTTTCTAATAAAATGGATCCCAATTCTGCATTTATTGATATTCAATCTGGTTCTGGCGGGACTGAAGCGCAAGACTGGGCTGATATGCTTCTTAGAATGTATACACGATGGGCAGAAAAGCATGAGTTTTCAGTATCTGTTATTGAGCATTCCCCTGGAGAGGTGGCAGGCATTAAATCAGCATCCTTACTTATCAAGGGGAGTTATGCATATGGATGGCTTAGAACAGAAACTGGGGTTCATCGGCTGGTTAGAAAATCTCCCTTTGATTCGGGCAGTAGACGACATACGTCCTTTGCATCTGTATTTATTTCTCCAGAAATTGATGAATCTATTGAAGTTGAACTCAACCCTGCTGATGTTCGAATAGATACTTATAGAGCCTCAGGGGCGGGTGGTCAGCATGTCAACAAAACAGATTCCGCAGTTCGTTTAACACATATTCCAACAGGGACAGTGGTTCAATGTCAAAGTGATCGCTCTCAACACAAGAACAAAGACAATGCTTTTAAACAACTGAAATCAAAATTATATGAACTGGAATTGCAAAAACAGAAAGATGAGCAGCAGTTATTGGAAGATAGCAAGTCTGATATTGGTTGGGGAAGCCAAATCCGATCATATGTTTTAGATCAATCTCGTATTAAAGACTTAAGAACAAACGTTGAAAGTGGTAATATCTCTTCAATCCTCGATGGAGATATAGATATATTCATTAAAGCCAGTCTAACCCAAGGAGTGTAAATGAGTGATTCAAATATTGGTGGCGAAGCCTCTATCTTAGAGGAAAGACGAAGAAAGCTTGAAGAGCTTAGAGAGGCTAATATTGCTTATGTAAATAACTTTATCCCTTCTAAAAAAGCTAAAGATTTACATGATTTACATGGCCACCTTAGCAAAGAGGAGCTCGAAGAAAAAAAGATTACAAACTTATCTATAGCTGGGAGAATAGTTTTAAAAAGAGTGATGGGTAATGCCAGCTTTGTGACTGTTAGAGATGGCTCAGGGGACATACAGGCTTACATCAGCAAAAATAATATAGACCCAGAGTTATACAAGAACTTTAAATCATGGGATCTTGGAGACATTATTGGCATCAGTGGTAATTTATTTAAGACCAAAACAGAAGAGCTGACAATTGAAGCTCATGCCATCACCTTAATAACAAAATCACTTAGACCTATGCCAGAAAAACATAAAGGCTTGGCTGATATAGAAATTAAATATCGCCAAAGGTACTTGGATTTAATGAGCAACCCTGAATCTCAAGAAGTCTTCAGAAAACGCTCTCAAATTGTTTCATCTATCAGATCCTCAATGCTTGAAGATGGTTTTCTCGAAGTAGAAACACCCATGATGCATTCAATACCGGGAGGAGCTGTTGCAAAACCTTTTATTACACAGCACAACGCACTAGACAGAGAACTTTTCTTAAGAATTGCACCTGAGCTTCATCTCAAAAGGCTGTTGGTTGGTGGTTTTGAAAAAGTTTTTGAGATTAATAGAAGCTTTAGAAATGAAGGGTTGTCTACAAGGCATAATCCAGAGTTTACGATGTTAGAGTTTTACGCAGCTTTTGCTACTTTTGATGGAACGATAAATTTCACCAAGAATATTATCCAATCAGCCTCAGTGGCAATTGGTAATAATGATGAAATTGAATGGGACGGTGACAAAATAGATCTTTCCAATTTTTCCATCAAAACTCTTAATAATTTAGTGCTAGAGCATAACTCTGAGCTAGGCATTGAGGATTTAACAAATTTAGACAAGCTTAGAAGTTATTCTAAATCACTCAAAGTACCACTAAAGGAATCTTGGGGGCCTGGAAAAGTATTGTTAGAAATTTTTGAAAAATCTGTTGAGACTAACCTGATTCAACCGACTTTTGTTACAGAGTATCCGGTAGAGGTTTCACCTCTATCCAGAAGAAATAATGATAATCCATCTATTGCAGACAGATTTGAATTATTTATTGGCGGCAAAGAAATTGCCAACGGTTTCTGTGAATTAAATGATCCTGATGATCAAGCTGAACGCTTCCAGGAGCAGGTTAAAGCGAAAGCGGATGGAGATGATGAGGCTATGGGGTTTGATGAGGACTATATAACTGCTTTGGAGCATGGCATGCCACCTGCGGTGGGAGTTGGTGTTGGAATAGATAGATTGGTTATGATGCTCACTAACCAAAGCTCAATTAGAGATGTAATTCTTTTTCCTCAATTAAAATCCTAACCCTTCAAACATGACTCTTACTTTACTCATTACTGTTGGAGTGCCGCTATTTATTGTCTTTGCAATAATCTATTCAGATAAATTTAGAGAGCCTACTGACTTAGTTATAAAAACTTTCTTTGCAGGAGTCATCATATGTTTTCCAGCTGCAGAGTTAAATTATCTGCTAATTCCATCATATGAATATTCATATCGAGCTGGATTTACAGAAGAAACGTTAAAGTTTTTAGTGCTATATTTTTATATCAGGCCAAAAAGTGCATTTAATGAGCCCATGGATGCAATTGTCTATGGCGTTATCGTTTCACTCGGTTTTGCAACTTTTGAAAATATTTCATACGTATATTCAGGAAATTTTGAAGTAGATTCTTTTTCTCTTGCAATTATGAGAGCGGTAAGCGCAATTCCAATGCATGCAACTTGTGGCATTATCATGGGTTATTTTTTTGGCTTATATGCTTTTACTCACTCAAAACAATTTTTAATTAAAAGCATAATCTTTCCAATAGGAATCCATGCAACCTATAACTTTTTAACTGGCTATGATTTCTTTTTTCTATATTTCTTGGTCGCAGTGATGGTCTATGCAAGAGGTCTGCATACAGAGTTCGCTGAGCTTCAATCAAAGAAAGCTAGAGAGGACGAAACTAAGGTAATTTAAGGGAATCACCATCTAAATTTTTCAAAATTTTCTGGATTAGCCCAACCCTCTGGATTATTCCAGCCTCGTTTGCTGTTGTATGTTTTTAGGTTGTATGAATAGATTCTGACTTGAGTGATTTCAATGTCGTGAGTAAAGCCTAGTTCCAAGAATTTTTGATGATCATTATCATCTTTATTCTTTTTAACGATTAATATTTTTTGTGCAAGTGTATTCTTTATCAGGCCAATTTGAGTTTTTGAGATCGGCATATCATCAAAGATGATACACAAATCATTGGGCTCAGCGATATTAGAGTCTAGATGGTCAAGATTAATGATTGATAGTTTTTCAAGAGAATCTTCACAAAGCTCAGCAAAGGGACTCAAGTCTTTTTTGGTGATTGCAAGAACTGATGAAACTGCTTCATTGTGGATGACCCCAACTAAGAAATCATTTAATCCACTTTTAGGCATTTATTTTAATAAATCCTCAACTGCAGCTCTTTCATCAATTAACTCATCTGTTGAAATTTTTATTTTTTCTTTTGCGAAATCAGATAATACAATATCTCTTACAATTTCAATTTTACCTTCTGGAGTGGTCATTAGAGGCATGCCACATATAATACCCTCTGGTAGATCATAGCTACCATCAGTTATTGTCGCTGCACTGAAGCAATCTCCAGACTCTGTAGGGTTTTCACAAGCAACAACTGTGTCTAAAGCAGCTTTTGCTGCTGAGGTTGCAGAGGACGCTCCACGCGAATCAATCACAGCTTTACCACGTTGCTGCACAACCGGTAGAAATTCATTTTGAACCCAGTCCATATCTTTAATTAGATCCTTTCCGTGGACACCATCTAAGACAACATTTTCAAAATCTGGGTACATGGTTGGGCTATGATTTCCCCAAATAATCATTTTGCTTATTTCTCCAATTCCAGTATTAAGTTTTTTAGATAACACTGATCTTGCTCTACTTGAATCCAGCATTGTCATGGCCATCCATAGCTGAGAATCATTATTAGCAGAATGTCTTCCAATTAAAGCATTAGTATTGGCTGGATTGCCAACGACCAAAATTTTTGCATTTGATTTTCCAAACTTACCAATTGCCTGGCCCTGCCCAACAAAAATACCGCCATTAATTTGGAGGAGGTCAGCTCGCTCTTCAATCTTTTTGCCATTAAACACAATGCCTCTGGGGATACTACCGACTAAAAGAAACCAGTCAGCGTCTTGAGCAGCTTCTTCGAAATTTGATGTGTAATTCACATTTCCCATTTTTGGAAAATTAGAATCTTCTAGTTCCATTACTAGGCCTTCTAATTTATCAACTACTTGAGGGATTTCTACTAACTCTAAGTCTACAATTCTATCTCCAAAGGTATGACCATCCACTAATCTCGGTATTAAAGAGTAACTTATCTGACCGGCCGCACCAGTAACAACAACCTTGACTCTATCTTTCATAAAAATCCTTATAAATTATTTGTGATTATTATATTCCTAAACGTCAAATTAATTCGCGGCCCAATGATTTTTTGTGTCTTTTTTATAGAATGTTGCCAATTTTTTTGTGTTTTACCATCGATTAATATTAAACAACCATTAGTCTGAGGTATTGAAAGGATTTCTTTGTTAATTCTATTTCGAAACACCAAGTCTCTCTCGCTGCCAAAAGAGATTGAGGCTATGGTTGGATCAGGGCCAAGCTCTTTTTCATCATCAGAATGCCATCCCATTGAATCTTTTCCATCTCTGTAATAATTTACAAGCACAGAGTTAAAATCAATCTTTAATTGTTTAAAAATCCTCCCCCTGATCATAGTTAAATCTTTCGTCCAATTCTGCCGATTTAATTTCTTGCCTGAATATTTGTAGTCACATCCTTCATCACCTATCCAGCATTGCAATCTGGGAATTTTGGTATTTTTGCCAAACATTTTGATCATCATTGATTCCCAAGGAAGGTTTGCTATTAGTTTTTTGAGCAATATATTAGATTCATTTGAATTAAAAAAATCTTTATCGATTCGAATTTTTAGATCGTTGTGAGCTACAATTTCATTCTTCATAAGAGATTAGTATAGATATGTTTTCATTAAATCCAATCAGCCCAAGCAATGACTAAAGTATTAATTGTTGGAGGAGGGCATGCTGGCGCTAATACAGCATTTGCGCTGAGAAAAGATGGTTTTGATGGAGAGATTGCAATTATAAGTGATGAGGGCTATTTGCCTTATCACAGACCTCCACTATCAAAAGACTTTCTTAAGCACAATCTTGCAATCGAAAAGATGGGCTTCAAATCTGCTGACTTTTATAAAGAGCAAAAGATCTCCATTAATTTGAATACTCAAATTGATTCCATTGATCTTGCGTCGAACCTTGCCATAACAGAAGATTCTTCATTTAATTTTGATTATTTGGTTTTTGCAACAGGAGCGTCCCCCAGGTTGTTGCCAATGGAAAATGCTGATTCAAAAAATTTATTTTATTTAAGGCAAATAACAGATGTTTTATCTATGCATCAACAAATCACTCCCCATAAAGAGATAGTTTTGATTGGCGGCGGATACATAGGGTTGGAAGTAGCCTCAGCAATGATAGAGCTTGGGTTGAAAGTTACAATCTTAGAAGCAGAAGAGCGAATTCTTCAAAGAGTAACCAGTCCAGAGGTTTCACAATTTTATAATGATTTTCATTCCAAAAAAGGAGTTAGGATTATTTGTAATGCAAAAGTAACTAATTTAAATGCTGAAAATCAAATGATCAATTCGGTTTCTTTAGAATCTGGTGAAAGTCTAGCGGCCGATATAGTTCTAGTAGGCATAGGAGCAGTTCCTAATACTCAACTTGCAGATTCAATTGGCTTGGACTGTAACAATGGAATCAAGGTTGATCAGTATTGCAGAACCTCTATACCTAACATCCTAGCAATAGGCGACTGCGCCTCCTCATTTAATGCTCTGTTTAGTAAGGAATTAAGGCTTGAAAGTGTTCCAAATGCGCTAGCGCAATCAAAAGTGGCGTCTTCATCAATTCTTGGTAATGATCTTTTCAACAATGAGATGCCTTGGTTCTGGTCAGATCAATATGATCTAAAATTACAAATGGCCGGTTTATCAAGTGGCTATGATGAATGTTACATTATCGGCGATATTGATTCTGCAGAATTTATAGCTTGTTATGGAAAAGATGGACACTTAATTGCTGTTGACAGCGTAAATCAACCCAGACAATTTATGCTATTTAAAAAAGCTCTAGGCAATGGTTTTAAGTTAGAGATGAGTCTTATAAAAGATAAAAATTTTCAGCCTGAGTCCATTTTTTCAGGCTCAAATTAGTTAGAATACACTTACAAATACGGAGATAATCATGGCCATAAGATTTGATGACAAAGTAGTAATTGTAACGGGTGCAGGCGGAGGCTTAGGAAAGCAACATGCGCTTGAATTTGCTAGAAGAGGAGCAAAAGTTGTTGTTAATGATTTAGGAGGAGCTGTTGATGGCTCTGGTGGCGCAAGTGATGCGGCCAATGCCGTTGTTGAGGAAATTAAGGCGGAGGGCGGAGAAGCTATCGCAAATGGCTCTAGTGTTGCAGACAAAGAGGGCGTTTCAAAAATGATTGCTGAAACTATGGAAAAATGGGGCCGCATAGATATTTTGGTTAACAATGCTGGAATTTTAAGAGATAAAAGTTTTCATAAAATTACAACTGAAGAATTTGATCAAGTAATGGATGTGCACTTTCAAGGTAGTTTTTATGCTTCTCATGCTGTTTATCCAATCATGCGAGAACAAAATTTTGGTAGAATAATCTTTACCACTTCCTCAGGCGGTCTATGTGGTAATTTTGGTCAAGCAAATTACGGCGCAGCAAAAATGGGTATGATCGGCTTGATGAATTGCCTGAAGATAGAAGGTCAAAAATACAATGTCTTCTCAAGCGCTGTTGCTCCAGTTGCTTTATCAAGAATGACAGATTCTTTGTTCCCAGAAGGTATTGGCGAGAGGTTTATGCCTGAGTATGTTACGCCAGCCGTTATCTACTTAGCTAGTGAAGAAAGTCAAAATGGAGCCATTATTGGAGCTGGAGCAGGAGTATTTACAAGATTTAGGATCATGGAAACAATGGGCCTTGCTCTTGGTACAGGTGATGAAATGACTCCTGAGAACATAGCAGCTGGCTGGGATTCTGTTTCTAACATGGAAGATGCAAGAGAGCTATTTAGCGGGCCTGAGCAAACCATTAAAATTCTTGAACAGGCAGATAAAGCTTAAGCAGAAAAACTTTCACGCTGGGATATCAGGTCAGTATGCCTTTCAATTTCTGGATAATCTTTAATATCTAATCGATTTAGACCAATAAAGAAATCAGTGGTTGTGATCATCTGAATGTCAGCAAATGTATATCTTTCACCTGCAACAAATTTAGATTCCGACAAAACACCATTAAAATATTTAAGTGATTTGATCCCAATGTTTTTTTGTGTCTCGCCATATTCTTTGTTTTGTGTTTCCAAGCCTGACATTGCTGGATGCAAATGCCTAAAACCCATTGCCAAAGGTATCATTAGCTCGTTATATATTCTTGCCTGCCACATTTCAATTGAAGCAATTTCCATTGGGCTTTCACCAAACAAGTTTGGCTCTGGGTATAAAGATTCTAAATATCTACATATAGCAGTTGATTCCATGATGACTGTTCCATCATCAAGTTGAAGGGCTGGAATTCTTGAGTTAGGGGCTATAGCTCTGTATTCAGGAGTTTTATGCTCTCCTTTCATCATATCAATCTCAATCATCTCAATATCATCAATATTTTTTTCAGCCATAAACATTCTTACTTTTCTTGGGCTGTTAGCCATTTTGTTGTCATACAACTTCATTTTTTATCCTCGCCAGTTTTTTTATTATTACGGTAACCCTGAAAAGCTATATAAGTTTGTATTAAATTTGCAATGACAAATGCAGGCAAATCTACAAATACAAAAACCAAAGCACCAGCAAATCTGCTAATTCCAGTCAAAATATAGCCATTTAATCTTGTCTCATGCTTTACTGAGCTTACTAAAGCTAAACTGAGGATACTCAGCACCAATATTACCCATTGCCCATATTGCAAAAAACTCTCAATCATGAGGGTTCACTTTTTGCTAATTCAAGATTATTTTTTTCAGCAGTTGCCCAATCTTCGGGTAGTTTACGTGCAACAACTAAAAAGCTAATAATTGATGGGATAAATACAAGTGAAGTTACAGTCATAGCATATCTAATGGATTCAACTTCGCCATTATTTGTTTTAAAGATATCAATCATCCACCCTGAAATACTTGGTCCAAGACCCAAACCAATCATATTCAAAATAAAAAAGAAAAGAGCCGTAGACATGGCGCGCATATGGATAGGGGCTAAAGTTTGTGCAATTGCAAAACT
>JAQWJG010000055.1 GCA_029248485.1 SAR86 cluster bacterium
ACATCGATGCCTTTTTCTTTGGCAGCAAAGAGCTCATCTCGCATCATTTCACTGGCAATAATAGATCCTCCTGGACTGTTGACCCTGAACACAATGGCTTTAGTATTTTCATCCTCATGCGCAGATCTAATTTGCTTAACCACTCCATTAGCGCCGGCTACACCCTGAGTTATTTCCCCCTCCATGATTGCACCTTCTGCAGTGATAACTGCAATATGATTGTCGCTTTCTGATAACTCATCATCTATTTGTTTTGCATATTCGTTATAGGAAATAGTTTTATATGTTTCAGTTTCAGCTTCCTCATCTAGACCAAATTCTTCAATCATGTATTGACGAAACTCTGGAAATGATTTGGTCCCATCAATAATATTATTTGCTTCAGCATAGGCAATATTCCCAATGGCAGCTTCACCAAAAAATCCAACGTAGTCATCTGCAAAAGATTGGATATCCTCTGATTCAATCCCACGTCCTTCTGCCATAAGTGATTTCATCTCATCCCATATAGGAAAGAGCAGGGCCTCTCTCTGCATTCTGTCATTATCAGACATGCTCGATCTCCAACTTGTTTCAGTTGCCGATTTAAAATCTCCCTGTGAGTAATTGTGTATAGTAATTTTAAGATTATCGAAAAGATCTTTATTGTAGTTTCGCATTCCACCAAGACCTCTGATACTTATACTTCCAACTGGATGCACCCATACTTCAGATGCCTGAGAAGCCATGAGATAAGAGGTTGTAGAAAGACGATCATTCATGGCAATCACTCTTTTACCAGACTCACGAAGTGCTTTTAATTCTTTGGCAATATTGATTGCGGTGGTAGGGCCTGCAAAGCCTGTTGCAGAAAAGTCAATAAATACAGCAGGAATCTCTTCATCTTCAGCTGCAGCTCTTATTAATTGAATAAGATCTCTTGTTTGAATTTGATCCATTGATGAGTCAGCGCCAAGCTGAGATAGAAAATCTGAGTTAAAAACCTCTTGATCAACTACAGTTCCAACAGGATCAATAAAGAGCACTCTGCCACTTGGATCTTTTACTTCAGGCCCAGAAGAGGTAAATGCCCCAATGATGATGATTGTAAAAAAGATCAAAACAAAGGCTGTACCCAGGTTCAGCATGACCGTTCTAGCTTTTTCTAGAAATCGGCCAAGCCAAGAAAAAATAGATTTAAGTGCGTTCATAGATATTCTCCAGAGTGAATAAAAAAAATTAAAGGATTAAAAAACTAAAAAGGGTTGAAACGATAGCTCCAACCAATGCTGTCAGAACCATGATCAAAACAAAAGCAAAAGTTAGCACCACCACAGCCATTGAAAAGATAAAAGCGAGGAGGGTAAAAAATAATGCAAAAATTTTAGCAATGATTGACGCTCCACAAATTGCTATTGTTACACCAGCAATAATTAATAAGACCAAAGTGATCATTTTTCTTCCTCATAAATAAATATTTGTTCCAATGGAACATTAAAGTGCTTGGTCATTTTCATCACTAATTTTAATGATGGGTCAAATTTCCCTGTTTCAATTGAGTTTATGGTTTGCCTGCTAACTTTAAGAATTGAAGCCAAATCATCTTGGCTGATATTTTCTTTTTGGCGCAACTCTTTAAGGTTATTTTTCATTCAATTATTCAGCAATATATTTTTTATAAAAGTAATAACCACCAAATCCAGTACCAGCTGCAAATGCTAGAAAGAATTCATAAAAAGTTGGCTGATAATTAAAGTAGGGCGCCAGCACAGTTACTATTGAACCAAGCACCAAAAAACCATAGGCGCCACCAGCAAACGTAAAGTTGTGATAGCTTTTGTAGAAATCATCTTGGGCGCTATAGAATTTCTTATAAAAGTAAGCTCCGATTAAAAAAAACAGAATCATTAATATTCTAATAAAAAGAAGCCCAGTTTCTGAAATCCATGAGTCCGTGATTGGCTCGTTTCCAAGAAAACCAATGTGGGACAAGTGCATCCCCCAAAATATAGAGGCTACGAAACCAAACACCAATGAAGTTAAAAAGTTTTTTTTGTCAACAGGATTCAAAGATTTAATATCAATCCACATGCCCTTATGTACAATTTTTGCCATTTTACATCTCTTTAATATTCTCTTTAAAAATATAACGTTTGCATTTTTTTAACCATAGAGGATTTGATCTTGGAACTTCTAGGGAGTTTCTTAACCACAGATGCAAACGTTATATTTTGTATGATATGTAAAGTTTACTTGACTGTCAAGTTTACTTTACATTTAATTGTTCGCGTGCTGCATAGACTGCCACTAAGAAAAGGGCAACGATCTCAATTAACTCTAACCAGCTTAGCAAACTGGCATCTGGCAAGCCAAAAACAATAAGACATGTGCTCATAAAATAGATCAAAATAATGAACCCAAAGATTTGATAAAGTTTTGCTGAGGGATTCTTATAAGCTAGATAGCCAAAGATTATCAAAGGCAGTGACCAGATACATATACCTATCATCGGAGTCCCTATTAATAGCCCTTGAAATAAATGAGTGACAAGCAGTGCACTGATTAATAAGAGAAAGTATTTTCTAAGATTCATCTTTATTTAATTGCATTATTAGCTCCGCCATTCTGGTACCTGTTGCGACAGCAATTTCTTTTTCATCAGAAGTTAAAATTCCTGATGGATTGCTATTAGCAACATGAGAAGGACCATAAGGAGTTCCACCACTTTTGGTATTGTTAAGCCCAGGAATAGAATAGGGCGCACCAACAAAGATCATGCCTTGATGGAGCATGTAAGTCATAAGATTAAACAATGTAATCTCTTGGCCGCCATGCTGAGATCCTGTTGAGGTAAAAACACAGCCTAACTTATCTTCTAATTCATGGTTTGACCATACATCTCCAGTCGAATCTAGGAAATATTTAAGTGGTGCTGCCATAGAGCCAAATCTGGTTGGTGAGCCAAGTGCCAATCCAGAACAATGAACAAGATCTTCTTTGGTGCAGTAAATTTCACCCTCATTTGGTATATTTGGTTCGGCTGCTTCTGCTACTGAGGAGACTTTCGGCACTGTTCTTATTTTAACCTCAAGACCTTTTTTCTCTGCACCATCAGCGATAGCATGAGCTAAATTTCTCACAGCTCCTGTTGCTGAATAAAATAAGATTAGAAGATATTTTTGATGCATAATAGTTTCCTTTTGCAATACTATAAAACATGAAATTTAAATTACCATTAACTTTGTTTTGTCTTTTTCTAGTTTCTTGTGAAAAGGGCGACGTGGAAATTTTTGATTCTAGGCCAATCTTTTCATCCAGCTTAAGTGGTAAGTGGGTTTTGGTAAATTATTGGGCTGATTGGTGTCCACCATGCATTAAAGAAATACCTGAAATCGTTTCTTTTTCAAAAAAGTATCCTGAGGTTGAGGTGTTTGCATTTAATTTTGATCGTCTTGAAGCTGAGGATTTAAGGCCCCAAATCAAAAAATTTGGCATTACCTATCCATCGATCATCACTCATCCTAAAACAGTATGGGGCATTCAAACGCCTAAAACACTTCCAGCTACTTATTTTATTTCTCCAGATGGAGAAATTGTTTTTGCAAGCTTAAAACCTCAAGATGAGGCAAGTTTATCTTTAGTATATGAGGATCTACAAAATGGAGCTTAGATAATCTTCTTGTATTAAAGACTCTGGATTCACTTTATTTCCATCAAAATAAACAGTCCAATGTAGATGAGGTCCTGTCACTCGACCGGTGGCTCCCACCAAACCTATCTCGCTTGATTGCTCAACTAAATCGCCAAGTTTTACTTTTATTTCGCTCATATGTGCATACGAAGAAAACAAGCCGTGCCCATGGTCAATGATTAAAGTTAAGCCGGTATAAAAATAATCACCTACCAAAACTACTTTACCTTTAAGGGGGGCAACGATAGACGTCCCAACAGCTCCCCGAAGGTCTAGTGCTAAATGGGCTGATCTAGCCAGTCCATTAACAAATCTTTGCTTACCAAATGGAGAAGTCACAATTCCAGGAACCGGAGCAATAAAATCAAAAGAAGGAGTAATCTCTGTTGTGGAGTTACTTAAAGCCATTTTAATTTCTGCAGCCTCTTTGTTTGCTCTAGCTTGATCTTCTTTGCTTAAGCTTACTTTGCTTTCATCGGCAATAGTAATTCTTGATTCTCCAAAGTTCACCCAATTTACTTTTACATTCACATGGTGCCTGGTAATTACAAGATCTTGTTTAACAAAAGGGAGCCCAACTAATTGCTTTATTCCTTCTGAAGTCTTGAAGGTTAAGTCATCAGATTTTTTTTCTACTGCAGCGGGAATTGATATGATTTCTCCACTTTGACCTTCGAATAACTCATTTGCAAAAGCTTGCATGCTGGTTATTGCAAAGATAGCTAAAAGCTTAGACGCCTTAATCTTTTTTTGAAACATTTGAACTAAACTCTCCAACTGCAAGACGGGTAGTTACACTATCACCAACTTTAAGATCTTCTGTGGATTTTAAGGCTTGCCCATTCTCGTTCATTACTATTGCATAACCTCTATCAAGGACAGCCAAAGGGCTGATTGCTTTTAGGTTAGAATGCACGCTCGAAAACATCAATTTTTTCTTATCAATTAAATTTTTGATTTGTGAATTTAAAGAGTTGAGAGTATTTGCGAGGCGATCTTCATATTTTCCAAACCTTTGTAATGCGCCTGATTGATGTATTTGAGCAGCAGTCAGTTGAAAGCTTTGTTTTGCACCACTCATAATGTTTTGCATGATACTTGCAAGACGAATCTCAACGTTATCAAGAGATTGTGATTGTTCCTTAAGCATGGTGAGAGGGCTCTTTAAATTTTGTGAAGCAAAGAGAATAGCCTGAGATTTTTCGGTTAATCTTGATTGTATTAGATAACCAAGGTTTGCTTTCCATTCGTCCAGTCTGTCATTGAGTTGAAAATAATACTCTGAAACTAGTTCAGCAGCTGCTGTTGGAGTAGGAGCTCTTAAATCAGCAACAAAATCTGTAATAGTAAAATCTATCTCGTGACCAACACCAGAAATGATGGGTATAGGGAAGTCAAATATTTCCCTTGCCAAGCTTTCGTTATTAAATGCCCATAAGTCCTCAATAGATCCCCCGCCTCGACATATCAAAATTACATCAAAAGCATTGTCAGGATTAAGATTGTTAAAGTTTAAAGTGTTTTGCAAAGCTTCAATTAATGCCCTAGGAGCGGTATCTCCCTGAACCGTTGCAGGGATTAAAGACACTTGGCTAATTGGAGCACGCCTTTGAATGGTGGTGAGGATATCTTGAAATGCTGCAGTAGATTCAGAGGTGATTACTCCTATGTGTTTGGGTTGTGTAGGAATTTGCTTTTTAATTTCTTGGGCAAAAAGACCTTCAACATCTAATTTTTTCTTGAGGTCTTCAAATTGCTGCATCAGATTGCCGGCGCCTGCAGGCTGCATTGAGCTGACGATCAATTGATAATCCCCACGAGGAGCATAGAGGCTGACTTGCCCTTTTAAAATACATTGATCTCCATTCTGGGGCTCAAAGTTTAATCTTAAATTTTGATTTCTAAACATGGCGCAGCGAATAGCCCCATCTTCATCTTTTAAGGTAAAGTAAATATGCCCAGAAGAGGGGCGTGCTATGTTTGAAATTTCTCCTAAGACAGACACACCTCTAAATTGATTTTCTAAAAGTTTTTTTGCCTGTTGGTTTAGTTGCCCAACAGAGATAATTTCATCGCCTTGTTCTACAATGTCAGCACACATAAATGAAGTATATATCGATGTCATCACAATTAAAGTCAGCACAGAATTTTTTTATTCTCTGCCTGGGAGCAGGCTTGATTGGGTTGGCTCCTTTGTTTGTAAGATGGAGTGAGCTATCTCCTTCCTGGAATTTGTTTTATCGAATGTTTTTAGCGCTTCCATTTTTAGCCATACTTAACTTTTATTACAACGGCTCACATGCTTTTAAGCTAAAAAGTCGAAAACATTTATTGCTTGCATTAATTGCCTCGCTTGCATTTGCAGCAGATATGAGCGCTTGGCATTGGAGTTTGCAATTTACATCGGTAGCTAATTCAACAATTCTTGTAAATACTGCACCAATTTATATGGTGCTTTTTGCTTCTTTTGTATTCAAGGAATCAATCTCTAAACAGTTTCTTTTATCTTTTGCTCTCACCTATATAGGAGTTATTGGATTGATATATTTTTCTAGTACAAAATCTGAAGGAGCTTTACTGGGAGATGGCTTGGCCTTAATGGCTGCATTTTTATATGCCACCTATTTACTCATAATCTCCAGATTAGGCGATGAAAGCTCTATTAATATAATTTTTTACACTACGTTATTTACCTGTATGTTTGGGATGCTATTTGCTTTATTTGAATCAAGAGAATTTCTACCTAGTTCAGCATCACAGTTTTATAATCTATTAGCTATGGCTATTTTCTGCCAAGTTGGAGGCCAGTTTTTTATTACTTATAGTTTGCCCAAGATTACAGCTTCGTTTGGGTCTATTGGCTTGTTAATGCAGCCAATCGTTGCAACTATCTTTGGAGCCATAGTATTTTATGAATATTTAAATTTAATCCAATTAAGCTTTGTTATCCTTGCCTTAATTGGTATATATTTTGCTAGATTAGAGATCGAACCTTCAAAGGAGTTAAAGCATGAAACCTAAAACAAAAGCACAAGAGCTAGGCTTACTTTCAAGAGATTTTGCAGTAGCAAAAGATAAAAAAAATTGGCTGGCTCTTTTTGACAAAGATGCAATAGTTCAAGATCCCATTGGAAAAAGTCCATTAGATCCAGAGGGCAATGGCCATCAAGGAATTGCTGCAATTGAAAAATTCTATGACACAGTTATAGCAAACGGTGACATAGAGTTTAATATCTTAGAATCTATTCCATGCGCCAATGAATGCGCTAATTATGCGCAAATTGTTAACCGTGTTGGTGATGTGCAGATAGAAACTAAAATGATAGTTATCTATCGAATAAATGCAGATAATAAAATTCAATCCCTACGTGCCTTCTGGGATTACCAAAAAATGGAAGATCAACTAAACTCAATCCTCAGTACTTAATAGTCTTTTTTATAGGAGCAGAATTCGCGTGTCTCAATTTGCAGGAAAAACAGCGGTAATTAGTGGTGGAGCTGAAGGCATTGGATTGTCTATAGCCAAGGCCCTAGGCAATCAAAAAATGAATATTGTTATAGCGGACATTAATGAGAAAAGCCTAATCAAAGCAAGTTTGGAGCTTGAGTCAGAGGGAGTGCCTGTATTGGCTGTGAGGCTAGATGTTGCCCAAGAAGAGCAATGGCAGGAAGTTGCTAACCAGGCAATAGCAAGGTTTGGAAAAGTGCATATGGTTGTAAATAATGCTGGCGTAGGTGGAGATACTGGATCTATTGAAAGCCAGGATACAAAAGGCTGGCAATGGACTCTTGATGTGAACTTAATGGGAGTGGTTTATGGAGCAAAAGTCATGACTCCTTTTATCAGACTGCATGGAGAAGGCGGATGGATTATTAATGTTGCCTCTATGGCTGGCTTAGGCGGCATACCATATGCAGGAGCTTACACTGCATCAAAAGCTGCTGTAATAGCTTTATCGGAAAGCTGGGTAGGCGAATTAGAACAAGATAGCATACATGTTTCAGTCTTATGCCCAGCATTTGTTCAAACTAGAATTTATGAATCCGAAAGAAACCGTTCAGCAAAATATAAATCTGATATAACCCGTAAGCCAGAAGATGCTGTTTTAGCAAGTTCAGCAGAGCAGATGGTAAAAAATGGTATCGATGTTGCCATCGTTGGTGAGCGAGTTGTTGAAGCTCTGATTGATAAAGAATTCTATATTTTTACTCATCCCAATTATCGTTCTTTAATGCAAGAAAAAACCTCAGCTATTGATGAGGCTTTTGCAAAATCTGAGCAAAGCTCATTGCTTAAAAATATTGTTAATCAAAAAATTAAAATGCCTTGAGTCAAAATTTTGTAAGACAGTATCAAATAAATAAAAGTTGGAACTGCTTTAAATGACCTATATAATTCTTTGCTTAAAAGAAGCGCCCCTTCTTTAAATATTGGGTGATTAGCTCAGTTGGGAGAGCATCTCGTTTACACCGAGAGGGTCGGCAGTTCGAGCCTGTCATCACCCACCAAATAACCAAAAAAAAGCCCGGAAAATTCCGGGCTTTTTATTAAACTAATTTTAATTAGCTTTCTGAGTCACTTACAGCAGCTGACCAAATAACAACACCAAATAAGATCTTGTTAACAAAGTCTGCTAGGTTGTAAATAGCATTTAATGAAGCGGAATCAATTCCACCAGACATTAAATAACCTGAGGCATAACCAATAGGATAAATTGCCCAACCCACAATGATGATCCACATCATAGTGTTGTATGCAGTTTGAACAGCAGCGTTACCTGATGCATTTCTTGCTTCGGCACCTTCTCCCATCCAAAGGGTATGGATCATGTATATCCAAGCTAGCATCCCAACAATAAATGCTGGCATAGCACCCATTAGTCCTGCTTCACCCATGTAACCAAAGACCAACATCACTATCGAACCTACAAAAAGTTTGTAGAATAGCGAGGCAGCAACATCAGTTACAGCTTTAAGGATTAAGTAGAACTCTATAATCAACAATGGCACAGTTAATAACCAATCAATGTATCTAAACACTGTCGGTGTCTCACCAGTATCAATCCAAACACCTCTCATATAGAGATAGTGCCAAAATGCAATACCAGTAACTAAACCAGAAATTGTTAATGATGTTTTCCATTTCGCAGCTACGCGATCTCTTTCAACAAAGAAAAACGCAGTTGCAGCTAACAAAGCAGCTGTAACTAGCCAGAAAGAAACTCCAACGTAATCATTAGCGTCGAGATCTCCTCCTGAAGCAGCAAAAGTAGGAACCGCCATTACCCCAGCCAAAAGCATAAGTAATTTCATGTTAATACTCCTTATTTATTAATATATTAATACTCTCCCCTATGGACAGTTCAGTAAGCATATCAAAAATTAAACTCTTGAGTAAAATAATGACAAGAATTTTTATTCATGAAATTTGACAAAATAATTGCTTAAAGGTACACAAAAAAAAGTTGCAGAAAAATTAAAAAAAGCTATCATTCACAAGCGTTCGCGGTCCGGTAGTTCAATCTGGTTAGAACGCCGCCCTGTCACGGCGGAGGTTGCGAGTTCGAGTCTCGTCCGGATCGCCATTTGAATAAAATATGAGCAGTCAAATAGCACTAATACTTCTCAATCTATTGATTGCTGGGACCATCTTTACGCATTTAGTTTTAACCACACCTGTAATCTTTAAAACTCTTGATGAGGATGGTGCCGCAAAGTTTTTGCGCACCATATTCCCACGCTACTATCTTCTGCTTTTTTTGATGTCTTTGCCCGCTCTTCTAATCCTTTATTTTCAAGATTCAACGTTAAGTTGGTGGTTAGGGTTCAACATAACTTTCCACGCATTATTAGGCTTATTAGGCATTCCAATTACCAATGCAGCAAAAGATAGAGGCTGGGACAAAATATTTTCCTTTTCTCATGGTGTCAGTGTCTATTGCACCATTGTAATTTTTGCTCTTAGCATTATTCAATTCTTTCTAGCAATTGATTGAATTATATTTTGCATAAAAAGTTAAATCTTCAAACCAAAGTATGTGAAAACTGCAATCGCTCATTTGCCTGGAGAAAAAAATGGGAGCGCTCCTGGAATGAAGTTAAATTTTGCAGTAAAAAATGCAAAGCTGAATCAAAAAAAAGTTGAACAAATGCTTGAACTTGATGCTTTTAGCACCATATTGTTTTCAAGGGAGATAAATAACTATGGCTAGATCAAAAACAAAATCTTTTCAAACCGAGACCAAGCAGCTTTTGCAGTTGATGATTCACTCGTTGTATTCAAACAAGGAGATTTTTCTCAGGGAACTTGTATCTAATTCTTCTGATGCGCTTGATAAGCTTCGATTCAAAGCTATAGAGAACTCAAAGTTACTCGAAGGCGATCCTGATTTGAAAATTGATATTAGTTTAAATGCAAAAAATAATACCGTAACGATTTCAGACAATGGCATTGGAATGACGGAAGATGAGGTTATTGAAAATATTGGGACCATCGCTAAATCTGGTACTGCACAATTTTTATCAGAAATGACCGGTGATAAGAAAAAAGATTCCAATCTTATTGGTCAATTTGGAGTAGGTTTTTACTCTGTGTTTATGGTTGCTGAAAAAGTATCAGTCCATTCTAGATCTGCCAATTCATCTGCAGAAGAGGCAGTCATGTGGGAGAGCACAGGTGAAGATACTTATCAACTTTCAAAAATTCCAAAGGAAGATAGAGGTACAAAGATTACTATTTATCTGAATGAAGAAAACAAAGAATTTGCTGAATTGATGAGAGTGAAATTCTTGTTACAAAAATACTCTCAATATATTAACTTCCCATTAATTTTAAATCCAGAAGAGGGTGAGCCAGAAACGATCAATGACTCAGAGGCAATTTGGTTAAAGTCCAAACGTTCTGTTAAGGCGGACGAATATAAAGAATTTTATAAGTTTATATCCTATGATTCTAACGATCCTTTAACTTGGATGCACAACAAGGTTGAAGGTAAACAAGAATACTCAAGCTTGCTTTTTATTCCTGAAAAATCTCCTTACGATCTCTGGAACAGAGACACACCAAGGGGAATTAAGCTATTTATTCAACGAGTCTTCATCATGGATGATGCCGCTCACTTTTTGCCGTTATATCTTCGTTTTGTTAAAGGTGTAGTTGATTCAAGTGATTTACCACTGAATGTTTCTAGAGAAATTCTACAAGATCATCCCTTGGTTGATTCTATCAAAAAAGGTCTTAGCAAGAGAGTGCTCGATACCTTGAAGAAAATGCAGAAGGATCAACCAGAAGACTATCAGAAATTTTGGAAGGAATTTGGTTTAGTGATTAAAGAAGGCCCAGCTGAAGACTATGAAAATTCAGAGTCTATCGCTGAGCTCTTTTTGTTTGCAAGCAGTGCCTCTGATGGAAACAAAGTTGATACCACTTTAGATCAATACATCGAACGAATGAGTGGTGATGAGGAAAAAATTTATTACTCAATTGCCGATACCTATGAAGCCGCAGCCAATTCTCCTCATATCGAACACTTGAAAGCTAATGGAACGGAGGTTTTGCTGTTGACTGACAGAATTGACGAGTGGCTGATGTCGACCCTGATGCAATTTAAGGGCAAAACATTAGTTAATGTTGCCAAAGAAGAACTAGATGAAGGCACCAAAAAACCTAGGGTCACTAAAGAAAAGCAAGAAATTATTGATAAGATGAAAAA
>JAQWJG010000073.1 GCA_029248485.1 SAR86 cluster bacterium
GCAAGAACTAGAGATGGTTTCATCAAGGCTCATATTAATATTTTTTTGGTTCATTGTTTCTGTAGCAGAGGGTACCACTGTAATAATTTTTGCACCTGCATCTCTAGCAAGCTCAAAGCCTTTAAGATTTGGAACTAAAACAGAAATTTCACAACTCTCAATATCCAAAAGACCCTGCATGATCTCATGTGCTCCGTCCATTGCTGGGACAGCCTTTGGATTAACAAAACTTGCAACCTCAATTCCAGGTAAATTTGCTTTTATCAAATGATCAATTAGCTTTAGGCGATCTTCAGCAGCAAGGATCGTTTTTTGATTCTGGAGTCCATCTCTAGGACCAACCTCATTTATAAAAACAAAATCTGCGCTCATTTTTTTATCTCAATTACTTGCTGGCTGTCTAATTCCATTAATTCCTCGATAGAAAAATCTAACCAATCTTTTAGAATGTCTTTAGTGTGCTCTCCAAGTAGGGGTGGCGCAAGAAATTCCTCTTTATCAACGCTAGAAAGTTTAATCGGATTTCCTGGAATTTTGGCAGAACCACCTTCAGGATGCGGAACATCTACAAGCATATTTCTATGCTGAGCTTGTTCATCATGTATAGCTTGCTCTAGATTATTTACTCTAGCACAGGGGACGGATTCTTTTTCTAGCTCATGAAGCCAATAGTCAGAATTTTCTTTTAAAAGCTCTTTTTGAATAATGCTTTCTAATTTTTGTTTATCTTTCTGCCTTTCAAAAGCAGTTTCGTAGATGGGGTCTTGTAACTCAGAGTTTGTAAAAATTTTTAACAGTCTTGGCCAAAATTGGTCTCCCACCGCAGCTATGACAATAGGATAATCTTTGGTAAGAAATGAATTGTACGGCATGTGAACAAAATGTGAGTTGCCAATAGGCTCAGGAATAATCCCTGACATTGTTTGCATCGTAGCCATATAGTTCAGCATAGAAATTTGACAATCCAGCATTGAGATATCAACATTTTGTCCAATTCCAGAGCTAGCTCTATCAATAAGCGCTGCTTGTATTCCCATAACTGCAAACATACCACCACCTAAATCTCCAATAGGAATTCCAGCTCGCATAGGTTCTTGAGCCGATAGACCTGTAATAGACATGCCGCCTCCAAGGGCTTGAGCAATTTGATCAAATGCTGGACGCTGAAAATTTGGACCTGACTCACCAAAACCACTAACTGTACAAGTAATAATTTTAGGGTTTATCTTTTGAAGGGTGTCAAAATCAATCTTTAACTTTTTTGTAACACCAGCTGAAAAATTACTTAAAACTACATCAGCTTTCTCCACTAGCTTATAAAATATTTTCAAACCCTCATCTTTTTTTAGATCAATTGCTACACTTTTTTTATTCCGATTAAGGGTATAAAAATAAGCTCCCATTCCATTCACAGAGTAGTTTGGGTCGTTTTCTAATAATCTTCTTGTCCCTTCGCCTTTGATAGGTGGCTCAATCTTAATAACATCACAACCTAAATCTGCAAGGATCATGCCCCCGTAAGGACCTGATAGCATATGCGTCAAGTCAAGGACTTTGATGTTCCCCAAAGGTTTTTTTGCGCTAGTCATAAAGTAATTATATATCTATTGAATGTAAGAAAAATATTGGTTAAAAAAATGCATATTTTTTAATGATTCAATACATCAATCCTGTATTGAATGTATTTGTTTAAATAGTTTTTTTAATGTATAAATTAATTATATAAGTTTTTTACTGAGGGGTAGAACATGACTAATAACACTTTCACCAAATTTGTCTTAGCGGCTAGTTTCTTTTTGATTCCATTAACCATTATTGCTGAACCAACGCTTGAAGAGATAGTTGTATCTGCTCGTAAGGTTGATGAGAATTTACAAGACGTACCTATTGCTATGAGTGTCTTTACTTCAAGCGATATTGAAGATGCCGGTATCCAAAGACCGGAAGACTTTATAGCTTTAACTCCTAATGTTGTGATGGCAAACACTGTGAATGTCGGTGACACCTTGGTAACTATTAGAGGTCTAACATCAACAAGAGATGCTGAATCAAATTTTGCATTTGTGGTAGATGGTGTTCTCCAAACAAACCCGAATGCATTTAACAGGGAATTGCTTGATATAGCCCAAATTGAGGTTTTGAAGGGACCCCAAGGAGCGCTTTATGGAAGAAACGCAACCTCTGGTGCCATATTGATCACTACAAAAGCTCCTTCTGAAGAGTCAGAAAGCACCGCTGTTGTTGGTTTGGGTGTAAATGATACAACTAAATTGCAATTCGTTAACTCTGGAAAAATGGGGGATAACATATACACGCGTTTTTCTATAAGCACACGTGAAACTGACGGAGAGCACACTAATGTTTACTCAGGATCAAATAATGTGGATTTTTTTGAAGATACAACTATTAGAACAAGATTTTTAGTTGATAACGGAGATAGTTCATGGGATCTGCGAGCTGGAATCAGCGAGGCGAGCGGAGGAACCATAAACTTTAATGCTGTTTTTGCGCTTCCTGCTTTTCAGGGTTTTGGTACTCCTGGCGCTGATCAGTTCTATAAAGACGTTAACTCACATCAATTTTCTTATATGTTTAATGTGCCTCCAGTTAATGAGCAGGAAACAGCAGATATCTCTTTAAAATATACTGAAGATATGGGAGATGGCAGAGAATTTTCTGCTATTTTGGCTTATAACCATTTAGAGGAATTTTTATTATCAGATGGAACTTCAGGAGCCTTTGGAGGTTACTTTGGCGTTCCATCATGTGCTGCTTCTAATACAGCTAGCAACTTAGCATTAATCAACTCTTTGCCTCCAGGTTTTTCTTTCGCTGCGCCAGGCACTGCACCTTCTGCAGCAAACTCTGTTTTAGGTCCATATCTTCCTCATACCTGTGATGGTTACCAGTTTCAATCAAGAGATCAGGATGATATCTCTATTGAGGTTAAGTTAAGCAGTGATCAGAATCAATCTAGCAGATGGCTGGTTGGAGCTTACTATGCTGAAATTGAAAGAGATGTTGCTGTCTCATATGGTGCAGATCTTGGAAAGGGGTTTGAATATAAATCTTATGTCCCGGCTTCAGGTAAGAATCCAACAGATTTAATGTTTGATGATAGTTTTAACACCGATGTTTTTTCTATCTTTGGTCAATATTCTGTTGATCTTTCAGATGTAACGGAGCTTTCTCTTGAGGGTAGATATGATAAAGAAAAACGCTCAGTAAATAATAATGTTCCTGGAGTTGCTTCTGCACTATATTACGGAGGCGGGGCCCCAATTAACCCTGCTATGGCAACTGTTGGTGATACTATCCCATCTCGTGACAAATCATTTGATCAGTTCCAACCAAAAATTTCATTAACAACTTCAGGTGAAAACACCACGGTATATGCATCCTATGGGGTTGGCTTTAGGTCTGGTGGATTTAACTCTTCCGGAAGTGCTGCTACAACTGAATTTTGGCTAAACTCCGGCAATCCATTTGGTCTAGGCGTAGTTGGCGCACAATTAGGCGTGTCTGACACATTCAAGAAAGAAGTCTCAAAATCTTTTGAGCTTGGTTTCAAGGGTAGATATCTTGATGGCAGGCTTGAGGTTAACGGAGCCATTTTTGAAACTGATGTAGATGACAATCAGTTCTTTGAATTTTTTGCAGGACCTTGGGGCCTCCTAAGAGTTGTAACGAATATCGATCAACTTGATATTTCAGGTTCTGAGTTAGATTTTAAATATGCTGTATCTGATAATCTAACTCTTGATGGCGGATTGGGCTTTACTGATGGAGAAATTAAGAAAAATGCTCATAGGCCAAATACCGTCGGTAATAATGCTCCACTAGCACCGGAACATACTTACAATCTAGGACTGCAATATGAAACTTCTTTCTCTGCTAATTATGACTTGGTCTTGCGAATGGATTACATGGAAGTTGGAGAAACTTGGTTCCATACGGTGCAAGATGATCAACAGCCTTCTGTATGGACTGCTTTGTTAGGTTTCCCGGTCGCTTCAGATATGACAAGATCAGTCAGAGATCCATATGAATTAATTGATTTCAGAGCATCTCTTATTGGTGAAAAATTAAGTCTTACTCTTTGGGGAAGAAACATCACCGATGAGGAGTACCTTGCTGAGGTAATTCCTGCCCCAGAATTTGGTGGGTCATTTATCCATGAAGCACCTTATGCTACTTATGGAATAGACTTAAAATATAATTTTTAATATTTAAAGATAAGGGATAAAGCTTTTATGTCATATCGATTAGGCGTTGATGTTGGCGGCACGTTTACAGATTTTTTATTGATTAATGAATCTGATGGCTCAACATATACCGCAAAAGTACCTTCCACACCTGAGGATTCTTCTATTGGAGTTTTGAATGGTGTGGCAAGGATTTGCGATCAGTCAGGCGTAAATCCTAAAGATATAAAGCTTGTTATGCATGGGACAACCGTTGCAACTAATGCAGTTCTAACTGGCAACGGCGCTAAAGTAGGGCTTCTAACCACTCAAGGCTATGAAAGTGTTCTTCAGGTTGCTAGGTCTTTTTGTCCTGGGGGCTTGGGTGGATGGGTTAGTTTTGTTAAAGGGCCATTATTAGCTCCTTTGGAGTTAACTTATGGTGTTAAAGAGCGAACCGATGCTTCTGGTGATATATCTATTGAGCTTGATGAAAGTCATTTAAAAGAGCAATTACAACATCTTAAGAGCAAGGGAGAAGTCGAGGCGCTTACTATTAGCTTTGTAAATTCTTATATTAATAATGAAAATGAAATCAAGGCAGCCAAAATCGCAGCTGAGATATTTACCGACATACCTATTTCTATTTCCAGCGAGGTTATACCTGAAATGCAAGAGTATGAGAGGGCTGAAACAACTGTGCTGAACTCATATGTGAGACCTCAGGTTTCTAGTTATGTAAATAATTTACAGGCTAATTTAGAAAAATCTTTAGGCAGTGATGTGCAACTATCAATTTTACGTTCCGACGGAGGTCTTGCTTCAAGTCGCGCCACAGGAGATTCACCTGTAAATCATTTAATGTCAGGGCCTGCTGGAGGAGTTGCTGGCGCAATCCATTTTTGTAATCAAGCTGGATATGAAAATATTTTGACCTTTGATATGGGTGGGACATCTACTGATGTTGCATTAATTCAAAACTCTAGGGCAAAGGTTAGAAGAGAAACTTTAGTTGGAGATGTTAGGGTTAAAGCTCCCTCTGTTGATGTAAGAACTGTTGGCGCGGGTGGAGGCTCCATTGCATTTGTACCCGAGTTAACAAAAGCATTGAGGGTAGGCCCAGAATCTGCTGGAGCAGTTCCCGGTCCTGCTGCCTATATGAAAGGCGGTGACCAACCTACTGTTTGTGATGCAAATATCGTTCTAGGTCTTCTCCCAAGTGATGTTCAGCTTGGTGGTGATATGGTTATTGACAAGAAAGCTGCTGAAAATGCAGTTCAAACCATTGCAGATGGTATTGGTGTAGATCTAATGGAAGCAGCGGAGGGGATTATCAAAATTGTCAATGAGTCTATGTTTGGCGCTTTGAGACTCGTTTCTGTTGAGCAAGGATTTGATCCAAGAGATTTTGCCTTAGTCGGCTTCGGGGGTGCGGGACCTCTTCATGCAAATGCATTGGGTATTCTCTCTAATTCATTTCCAGTAATTATTCCACCAGGCCCAGGAGTACTTTGTGCTTATGGGGATGCAACTACGCAAATACAAGATGAAGCATCGAGATCATATCTAGCAATGGCTCAAGATATCACAACCGATAAATTTCTTAATGACTTGACAGACTTACGAGAAAAAGCATCTCAGTCTTTAATAAAAGATGGCGTGAGTGATTCAAATCTAGAGGTCACATATCAAGCTGACGTTCGTTATGCAGGCCAAGCTTTTCAAATCACAGTGGAGTTTGATGAAAAGGAGTATGAAACAAAGGGGATTCAATTAATTACAGATGCTTTTGATGAAGAGCATTACCAATTGTTTACATTTAAATTAAATGACGGGCATGAAATTTTAATGATTAGAGCAATTGTAAAAGTTGCCCAATCTGAAATTAAACACTCTGCAAGCGTCTCATCTGACTCATCTTTGCAAGATGCTGTTATTCAAGACTCTCGTTTTTATCATGAGGCTCAGTGGCATGATGCAAAAATATATGATCGCAATAAACTGCACTCTAAACATTTGATTCCAGGACCAGCAATCGTATCTGAGATGGACTCTACTACTGTGATATTGCCTGAACATGAAGCTGCTGTTGACGAAGTAGGGAATCTAATCATTAATCCAATAAAATAAATATGCCAGCAAGAATTATTGAAACAAACGAGTCTCCATTAAATCCGATAGAGGTGGATGGAATTACAGTTGATTTGATTGAAAATGCCTTAAAAAATGCTAGAGAAGAGATGGATGCCCTGGTAAGTAGAACTGCATTGTCACCAGGCATTAGAGAGCAGGGAGACTGTTTTCCAATGATTGCTAATCGAGAGGGAAAAATGGTTGTTGGTCAATTTGGCTCATTTATTCATGGCTTTACAGAAGCTTATGATGAAGAGATCGAAGAGGGAGATATAATTCTTACTAATGATACATATATGTGTAATGCAGCGGTTTCACATCTCCCAGATTGGATGGTTTTAAAACCAGTATTTAGAGATGGTAGACACATTGCATGGTCAGCAATGTTTGGTCACATGTCTGATAATGGTGGGATGGTACCAGGATCTATACCAACCGAAGCAACGACAATTTTTCAAGAGGGCATAAGAATCCCACCAATCAAGCTTTATAAAAAAGGTGAGTTACAATCTGACGTATTGGAATTAATTCTTCATAATGTAAGAACCTCTCAATGGAATCGATTTGATTTAAATGCTTTGGTAGCTGCATGTAATACAGCGGCTAAGCGCTGTAATGAAATTGCTGACAGGTTTGGTGATGATGTTTTTTGCTCTACTATGAAAATCATGTTGCAGCGCAACTATGATGCTATGAAGCATATTATTTCAATGTTTATTCCCGAAGAACCAAGGGAATTTTCTGATTACATCTGCGACGATGGCATGGGCATGGGCCCATATAAAATTCATTGCAAGATGTGGCGAGAAGGAGAAAAAGCAATCTTTGATTTTGATGGAACAGACCCCCAAGCTCAGAGCTCTGTCAATTTCTATCTTAATGAAGATATGTTTAAGATGTTTTTTGGTTCATTCACTATTAATGTAGTTGATCCTCAGATTGTTTTTAATGATGGTTTCTATGATCTTGTGGATGTTAGAATTCCACAGGGAACCCTTTTAAAACCTAACTATCCAGCAGCTCTATCTGGAAGAACACATGCATTGGGTAGAATCTTTGATGTGTTGGGGGCTCTCTTAGGAATGGGTGCTCCAGGAGAAATGCTCAATGCAGCAGGTTTCTCTGATTCTCCGCATTTGTTTTTCTCTGGATATGATGACAAAGGTGATTGGTTTCAATTGTTTCAAATTGGTTTCGGTGGCGTGCCAGGTAGACCAATAGGAGATGGCCCTGATGGGCATTCTTTATGGCCGTCCTTTACTAATGTTCCAAATGAATTTGTTGAGGCCTATTTTCCACTGAGAGTTGAGAAGTATGAATTTATAGTTGATTCAGGAGGAGCCGGTCTTCATAGAGGTGGTAACGGCTTATCAGTTGCTTATAGATTTCTTGTAGATGGTCATATAGGCATTCATGATGATAGATGGCTTACTTACCCTTGGGGAGTGAATGGTGGCAAGCCTGGAATGCGCTCTACTAAGCGTCTAGTAAGAACTGACGGTTCTGAAGAGTACATACCTGCAAA
>JAQWJG010000074.1 GCA_029248485.1 SAR86 cluster bacterium
TTTCAGCACACACTGAGCTATTACTCATGTTTGCAGCAAGATCAGAGATGATTTCAGAACATTTGATCGATAGCACATGTGATTTTATTCTATGTGATAGGTTTTACCATGCCTCTATTGCTTATCAAGGATATGGAAGAATACTTTCCCTTGATTTAATTGATAGATTAATCAAAGGCATAAATTGTCCAACACCTGACTTAACCATAATTTATGATCTTGATGTGAAAATAGGCTTTGAAAGAAAAGCTAATGATGTCATTGACAGGATTGAATCCTCTGGAATGGAATTTTTTGAAAACGTAAGAAATGGCTATAAAAAATTGTCTGATACTAGGGCAGAGGTAGAAATTCTAGATGCGTCTCAGTCTGTTGATTTGATCTTTCAACAAACTAAAGTTTTAGTTGAGCGTCTATTTTAGAATGAGAGTTGATCGTTATCCGTGGTTGAATGATGCAATAAATGCATATAAAAATATAAATTTTCCATCATCAACAATTATCGAAGGTGAATCAGGTCTTGCCAAACAATACCTCGCTAAATATTTTGCACAAAAATTATTATGCTCCAATGAACTAAACCCTTGTGATAACTGCAACTCATGCAATTATTTTTTAGCTGGCTCACATCCTGATTACTGTTTTCTTTCTAAAGATGCTTGTTCTAGTGTGTTGCACACATATTCCAAGGCCAAAAATGATTCATTAACTTCAAAAAAAATTGAAGGTGTCAGAGCTTTGAATGATTTCATTGCAATGACTAATTCAGTCTCTGAGCATAGAGTGGCAGTCATTTTTGATGCTCATTTAATGAATATCAATGCTCAAAATGCTCTACTCAAAACTTTGGAAGAATTACCTGCTAACAAGCATATTTTTATAGTATCAAATCAACGCAAATATTTTTTACCAACCATATATAGTCGATCAAGTTTAATTTCAATCAAAAATCCTGATTCACATATTGTTAATCAATGGATTTTAGATCAAGGTTATATTGATTTTTCAACATTAAATTTTGCTCCTGACTCAACTCCACTAGAGATTGAAAGCTTGATTAATGATGGTAAGGCTGGGCAATACACTGAGATTTCTCAAAATCTGAATTCTTACTGCCTTGGTGAAATAACAACGCCTGATTTATTGAAATTTTTTAAAGAAACTAATATCTCATTTGATGAAAAAATTAACTCCATCATTCTTTTTTTAAAAACATGCATCGGAATCAATCAAGATTTCTATAAATCTCACCCCTTTATTACATCAATAGAGAGTATGAAATTGGATACTGTTGCTGTATCTGATTTAATTGAAGAATTGGTTGATTATAAATATCAGCTCAATAAGGTGCCTGCACTAAATGAGCAAATTGGACTTAATAATTTTTTTTATAAAATTAAAAACCTTTATAGTTAAGCTGTTGCTCCACCATCAACAATGATTGTTTGGCCATTGATGTACTTACCTGCATCAGAAGCTAACATTATTGCTGCACCAGCAACCTCATCTGGCTCACCAATTCTTCTCATAGGATGTGTGCTTGTGTAATTATCGTGAATTGTGGGGTTCTCCCATAAACCCTTTGCAAAATCAGTTCTTATAAGGCCTGGAGCAATGCTATTGGCTCTAATATTGTATTGACCATATCCAACTGCAATATTTTTTACCATTTGGATATCGGCTGCTTTACTTAAATTATATGTGCCTATTATGTTGTTACCTCTAGTTCCGCCTACACTTGAGATAATGATAATCACTCCATCTTTACGTTCGATCATTTGAGGAGTCACTAGATTAGTTAGAATATGATTTGCTTTGATATTGTTGTTCATCACTTTATCAAAAGCATCTGATGGAATATCAGACATCGAGCCCATAAATGGGTTTGTTGCAGCATTACAAATTAAAACGTCAATTTTTCCTAGGAGCTTATTAGTCTTATCTACAAGATTTTCAAGCTCTGATTCATGAGCAATATTTCCTGCGATAGGAAAAGCTAGCTCAGATCCAAGCTCATTATTTATTTCGTTTGCAGTATCCCGGCATGCTTCAATTTTCCTGCTTGAAATAATCACTTTGGCTCCGTGAGATGCTGCATGAAATGCAATGGATTTGCCAATACCTTTTGACGAACCTGTGATTAAAAATGATTTGTTTTTTAAATTAAATAATGACATTTAGCTTATAATCCTAGTATGTTTAAAAATGTTGAAATTTATTCTAAATCAAATTGTATCTTTTGTGATAAGGCCAAACATTATTTTTCACAAAATGATATTTCCTATATCGAACACAATGTAGAACTTCCTGAAGTCTTTGAGGCTTTATTAGCTAGAAACCCTAATGCTAGGACGATGCCTCAGATTTTTGTGGACGATGAATTGATAGGTGGTTACACGGATTTGATGGAGTGGATTGAAAAATAAGGATTAAGTTATGGTTGCCTTTAATGATTTTTTATTGCTGTTAGATGGTTATCTTAGTGGTTCTTGGTGGTTCCCTGCATTTCTTATAGGTACAGGTATATTTTTTACTGCCTATTTGGGTTTTCCTCAATTTAAATTCTTCGGTCATGGTTGGAGAATTGTTACTGGTAAATACGGAAAAAACGATTCTGAAGGCGAAACTACGCCTTTTGAAGCTTTAACGACAGCAATGTCTGGTGCAGTGGGCACTGGTAATATTGGTGGAGTTGCTTTGGCAATTTGGATTGGAGGACCTGCAGCTATTTTTTGGATGTGGATAACTGCAATTTTTGGTATGACAACCAAGTTTGTTGAAGTAACAATGGCGCATAAATATAGAACAACTCTATCTGATGGTTCTATTTCCGGTGGACCAATGTATTACATTGAAAAAAGTTTTAATAAGAGGTGGGCAGGAGTGCTATTTGCTGCCTTGATGATGATATGTGCTATCGGTTCAGGCAACATGCCTCAGATAAATAATATTGCAAGTGTTCTTGATTCAACTTTCAGCATTCCTAAGCTAGCTACAGGCTTAATACTAGGATTTATGTTGTGGCTAATTATCTCAGGCGGCATTAAAAGAATTGCTAAAATAGCGAGCAAGTTAGTTCCTTTTATGGCAGTGATCTATTTTGGCGGAGCTTTGGTTGTTGTTGTAGAGAATTATCAAAATATTATTCCTTCTTTTCATTCAATATTTTCTCAAGTTTTTTCTGGCTCTGCTGCTGCTGGTGGCTTCTTGGGCGCTAGTTTCGCAATGAGTTTAAAGCTAGGTGTTGCTAGAGGATTATATTCGAATGAAGCAGGGCAAGGCTCATCACCAATTGCTCACGCATCTGCAAAAACTGAGCATTCAGTAGAGCAAGGGATGGTATCAATTCTAGAACCTTTCATAGATACAATCGTTGTCTGCAGCGTTACTGCTCTTGTCATCCTATCCAGCGGTGCATGGATAGAGAAATATGAAAATACATTTGAAAGATCTTCGATGGCAATTTTTGAAGGCAAGTATTCTGAGTCGAACACAAATGATGTAGAGGAACTTGGTAAGTATATTCTTGATGCTAGAAAGTTCACCAATAATACAACAGCAGTCAAGAATTTCTCTGGAAATTTAGCTATTGTTAAAGGAGAAATTCAACAAGCTGATGTAACAATTTTTCATAACAATTCCATAGCTGAAGATGTTACTTTTTATAAAAATGGTGACTTTTTTGACGGATCTCTTGAAATACTTAATGGAGAAATAAAAGATTCATCAATCACAGTTAACGGAAAATCTTTAATACACTCAGCCGAACTTACATCCAAAGCATTTGGGTCAGGCGTTCTTGGAAAATATGGAGAATACATTGTTGCCATTGGGTTGCTCTTATTTGCATTTTCTACAGCCATAGCTTGGTCTTATTATGGAGATCGATCTACCGCCTATATTTTTGGTGAAAACGCTGTTCCTTGGTATCGAATGATCTATGTAGTTTGCTTCATAGCTGCAGCCATAATTGATACAACCGTTGTTTGGAATATTGCCTATGTAGTGGTAGCACTTGTCACAATACCAAATTTATTTGCCTTATTTATCCTCAGAAAAGAGATGAAAGAACAAGTTACAAGTTATGTAATTGAAAAATAGATTAATTTGACCTATTTTTTAATTCTTGAAGAACATCAGAATAGCTAAGATTTAATTTTCTTAACATAACTAAGAGGTGATAGATTAGGTCAGCTGTCTCGTCAATAACGCGCCCATCATTAGTTGCTGCTGAGATCGATACTTCCCCAGCTTCTTCAGTAACTTTTTTAGCAATTTCCTTTATTCCATCCTTATAAAGCTGATATGTATATGAAGATATGTTGCCCTCTTTGAATCTTGCATCAATCGTTTGTTCCAATTCATTGGTAATGTTTTGTGAAGAGGGCGCATCAAGAAAGCACGAATTATTATTTAAATGACATGTTGGTCCAGAATTTTTAGCAAGCACTAACAAAGCATCCTTATCACAATCATGACGAATATTCTTGATAGATAATTTATTTCCAGAGGTCTCACCTTTAGTCCATATCTTTTTTTGGGTTCTGCTATAGAAGGTAGCAAAGCCTGACGATTGGGAAATCTCTAATGCTTCTTTGTTCATATAACCCAACATTAAAATTTCTAGGGTTTCATAATCCTGAATGATGGCTGGAATTAAACCATCAACCTTTTTCCAATCCAAAGTTATCATTTTCATATCCTTATGTTTATTTTATTAGTTTTAAGAACTGCTTTAATTTCGCCTATGGAAAACTCATTTCTATGAAATATGCTTGCTGCTAGGGCGCCATCTACATTTGTTTTTTGAAAAACATTAATAAAATCTTGTGGCCCACCAGCTCCACCTGAGGCAATCATAGGAATTGAGCAAAACTTCTCAAGTTTTTGAAGTAGACCTATATCATAGCCTTGCTGAACACCATCTTGGCCCATTGCATTTATTACAACCTCTCCAGCGCCTAGTTCCTGCACTTTAACCATCCAATCGGTTGCTAAAATATCAGTTGGATAAACAGTCTTCTCGCTACCAGTTTTTGCAAAAAGGTATCCTTCATTATCAATAATTTTGATATCCATGCCTATTACTACGCACTGTGAGCCAAATTCATCGCTTAATTGTTTTATTAATTTTGGATTATCTAGAGCTGGGGTATTAATTGAAATTTTATCAGCCCCAAGGTTTAATATTTCCTTAGCATCATCTAGGGTCTTAATCCCTCCAGCAACACAAAAAGGGATATTAATAACTTCAGCAATTCTTGATACCCAATCTCTATTAACAATAGCTCCCTTGGTACTAGCTGAAATATCATAAAACACTAACTCATCAGCACCATCATCAGAATATTTCTCTGCCAAGTCTAAAATTGATCCAACAATTTTATGATTTTTAAATTGAACGCCTTTTACAACTTTATCCTCTTTCACATCCAAACATGGAATGATTCTTTTAGTAATCATTATCTAGATCCCTTAGTGAGATATTTTTTTCGTAAATAGCTTTACCGATAATTGCTTCCTTGATACTCATCGATTTTAAGTTATTTAAATCGTCAAGAGACCTAATGCCCCCTGATGCAATAAGATTTATTGATGGGAATAAATGTAAAAGATCTTTGTAAACACTATAACTGGGTCCCTGCATCGCGCCATCTAGCGATATATCAGTGGCAAGGATATTAGAATAAAATGACTGATCAGATATGAATTCGTATAAGGGAATTTCACTATTATCTTGCCAACCATGAGTATAAATAGTGGGAATATCATTAATTATTTTAAAATCTAACGCTAACACGATCTGATTCGAATCAAAATTATTCTTAAGGTCTTGAATAAAATTTCTTTGGAATAAAGCTGTACCTAATATAATTCTAGACACCCCCATTTCAAGCATATTTTCAACCTGTCGAATTGTTCTAATGCCTCCACCAACTTGAATAGATATATCAGGAATTTCAAGAATTTTAGTAATTACATCTTTGTTTAATTGGTTTCCGGTCTCAGCACCATCCAAATCAACTATATGCAAGCAATTAAGCTGATGAGACTTAAAAATATTTACTTGGGCTATAGGATCATGATTATATTCAGTGACTTCTTTGAAATCGCCTTTGAGCAATCGAACGCAACGACCATTTTGTAGATCAATAGCTGGTAATATTTTCATTATAGTTAAAAAAATAATCTAGAAATTTTTGGCCTGCTAGCGATGATTTTTCGGGATGAAATTGGCATCCATAAAAGTTATTTGATTGAACAGCAGCTGAATAGGGCAAGCTATAATCTGCCGTAGCTAAAGCATAATTTGAAATTGGAGAATAATAACTGTTAGCAAAATAGTAGTAGTCATCAAGTTTGTTTTCATTACTATCATTAAAGGTGACTTTATTCCACCCCATCTGTGGAACCTTAATATTTATGTCAGGTTTA
>JAQWJG010000011.1 GCA_029248485.1 SAR86 cluster bacterium
CCATAATGAAATAATCCCTGACGAGTATTTTTAGCGCAAAGTCTTCCGCCTACACCTTTTGATTTTTCAAAAATCTGTACATTAAACTTATCATGAAGACTAAGTGCACAAGCTATTCCACTCATGCCAGCTCCCAAGATAATTATCTTAGGTTTAGTGGACATTTTTTATGGGGTTTGCTTGTAGATGATCCCATCCTTCATCACAAAGCTCACATTTTCAACCGTTGATATGTCTTCAATAGGATTTTTTTGGAAAGCTATTATATCAGCCAGCATTCCAGGTTTTATTTGACCTAATATATCTTCAACCCTAAGAAGCTTTGCAGTCTCAATGGTTGCACTTTTTAAAGCATCTTTATTAGACATTCCGGCATTGGTCATGAGTAGGAACTCTTGCCAATTATCGCCATGTGCAGATACACCTGAATCAGTTCCAAAGGCTATTTTTACACCAGCTTTATAAGCTTGAGAAAAAGTTGCTTGGATTTGGGGGCCAATTTTTTCTGCTTTAGGTTTTACAAGCGCTGGAAAAAAATTTGGAATCTTAGCTTTTTCTGCTACCCAATCACCAGCCATGATAGTGGGCACATAATAAGTTCCTCTTTCTTTCATTAAACTCATTACTTCTTGATCCATGTATGTTCCATGCTCTATAGAATTAATGCCGGCTATAACAGCTCTTTTCATTCCTTCTTTTCCATGAGCATGTGCAGCTGTCCATAAGCCATAATCATTTGCCGTGCTTACAATGGCAAGTAGCTCTGCATCTGTGAATTGTGGATTTTCACCTGATTTAGCTACGCTCAAGACCCCTCCAGTAGCAGTAATTTTGATTCCATCTGTGCCGTCTTTGTATCTTTGTCTAACAGCCTTTATGGCATCTTCAGCGCTGTCAATCACTCCTTCTTCGGGAGTAGGGGGTGAATAATTATCTTTTGGCATTCCATTAGTTGGATCCCCATGACCACCAGTAGTAGCAATAGTTTTGCCTGATGTAAAAATTCTTGGACCAATCACCAACCCTTTCTCAATTGCCTTTTTTAGCGAAATCGTTTCCATTCCACCATCGCCAAGATTTCTTACCGATGTAAATCCAGCCATTAATGTTTTTGATGCCGCATTTGCAGCAAATAATGCTCTGTACTCAGGCTCAATCTTGGACTCCCGCTCTGCTTTTGGGACATATTCTTGTGCAAGATGGACATGCATATCCATAAACCCAGGCAGAACATAAGATTCTTTCAGGCTAATAACCTCATCATCTCTCTTTGGTGTTGCATAACCCTTGGTGATCTCAGATATCTTATTATCCATAACTCTTATGGTTACAGCTTTAGAGATTTCTCCATTTTCAGGATCTAATAAGTTACCAACATGTAGCAGAATATCTGCACTAATAAAATTTGAAATTAACAGGGCACACAACAAAGCAATTTTTTTCATATTTCTTTTGTATTAAATATTTAGTTCATTAACGATACTATCTTTTAAAAGAAGTTAAAAGATTAGTAAAAATAACAATTTGCTAATTAAGATTGATAATTTTAGAGTTTAACTTAAATCCATTTTGATCATGAATAGAGAGAGTGATTTTGTTCTTAGTTGGTTCAATATCTAAAGTGCCAAAATTTTTTTGAGGATATGTTTCCCCAAGCAGCAAAGGATCCGTTTCCAAATTCTTTGATGCAGTTTTATTTAAGGATGACGCAGTAATTTCAACAAAATAATCGTTTTGATAGATGCCAGATCTATGCCTATCACCAGAAACAGCAAGAATTGTTTTATTTTTTGATGCATTGGCAATTAATTCAAGCAATCGGTCCCTCTCTAAAGGAAAGTTATTCCATTTTTCATAAGGATGATTGGTAGCTAAAATTTGAATAGATGAAAGAATCACAATAACGTCTGCAGTTGAATTGTAGATTGATGCCTCTAACCACATCCATTGATCTGTACCCAGAATAGTTGCTTCAGAATCCATATTTTGTTCATAAGGATTTTTTTTGCCCTTTAATGGAGATCGAAAGTACCTGGTGTCTAAGCCAATTATCTCCACCTCAATATCCTCGATTTGTTTGGTTTGTTTGAAATAAATACCTTCTCTATTGCTTCTTGGATCAAGGCTAGGAATCTTCCAGAATTCTAAAAATAATTTTTGAGCCTCTTTCTTAAAAGGGTAGTCTCCACCCCCATCATTGATACCAAAATCATGATCGTCCCATATAGCTAATATTTCTTTTTCACTCATTAGCCATTTAGGCAATTTACTTTCTTGAATTTTATATGCAGCTTCCATTTTTGAGAGCTTTCCACTTGGAGTGTCACCATAGACGTTATCTCCTAGAAAAATAAACCCATCTACATTCTCTTTTTTAATGGACGACCAAATATCTTGATTAATACGCTGGTCTAAACAAGACCCTAGCCCATATTTGTAAGCAAAAACCTCTGTAGATAAGAATAAATTTAGGAATAAAGATATAACCGGTATGCATATATAATTTTTCATCATATTATTATCTCACTGTTTATATATTTTTAACTTAAATTGAAATCGTTTATTGTTTTAATTATTTTTGTCTCCTTGGCAAGCTGTAGCGGGGATTCTAATGACCCAAATCTGGACCTTAGTAATTTTATTAAACCAGAATATGCGTTTAAAGAATCTATGATGAGATGTGATTTAGTTCCTGGTGAAACGCTTAATTCTGTTGAAAGATTTATACCCAAACTTGTTAATAGTTTATCGCAAACTGGAGATGGTTCAGATGAATTGTATTTTTTATTTCCAGTGATAGAAGATGAAATAGAAACTCAAACCTTTGACTTATTGCTAAAACAATCAGAAGAGTCATCTTTAGACAGATTTAATCTTATGCTTGCTGATTTAAGCTTTGGTGATATTGCTAATTGTAATGTCTCCTCAGCTTCAAGCAGATCTTTAAGACTTACAAATCAACTGATTAATCTATCTCCTGTTATTGCCGAGGTTTTAGAATGTGAATATATAGATGGCTATAGCTACGCAACATTGAAGCTTGTCATTGAGCAATTTACTGACGCATTAATAAAAAATAATATGACCATTGGTATTCTTTATTCTGAGGCTAGAAATTTAAGTGGTAACTTTCAATGGACAAATATTTTTTCATCTCTAGAGTCCAGAGTTAATTTTGTAGAATCTTGGCAAGAGTTAGAGATTAGCAAGGAGATTCAAGAGTTGCTGCTAGAGCAATCTACATGCAAGTCATCTCGTATTTACCGCCAATATAAAGTTTTATAACTTAAAAATGCGACATCTCGTCAGCAATTTTCTTCACTCCATTGCTAACAGTCTCAACAAAGATAAAAGGAAGTAAACCGTGAATTATGCCAATGATTCCGAGTGCAATTAGAATTAAGGACACCTTGATGACTCTGATTCCATGAGAGAAATAGCTGATATTAGCTGTCTTGAGATGCTGAAAATTGAATATCATGATTAATCTTAAACTAATTAAGTAAAAATGTTTATGAAAAATGAAAAGAGAATTATTTCCCTTAAGATTAATAGCAAGATAGTGTAATATACGAACTCTTCAAAGAGCGGCATTAGTATAATGGCTAGTATATCTGCCTTCCAAGCAGATGGTCCGAGTTCGAATCTCGGATGCCGCACCAATTTTTTAGTCGTTAACTTGACTCCTTCCAATGTGTTAGTCTGTTAGATATAAATATGGAGGATATATATGAGATATTTAATTTTAATACCTTTGCTAATTTTTGCTTCATCATCTTTTGCCACGTCTGAGCAATATGTTGTTAGAACCGAAGCAACGTTTTGTAAGTATAAACCTGGAAAAGGTTACAAAGATGTAATTAAGCATGCAAAGAAATATGAAAAATTTTTAAGAGCTAACGGCCTTCAATACTCTAAAACAATCTTTACTCCTGTCATTGCAGGGGTTACCAGCGACCATGATTATGTTTTATGGGGCACTTGGCCTAATGGAGAGGAGATGTACAAAGAGTATGGAGCATTTTTAAATGATTACAATGCGAAGGGATCTCAGAATCCTGGTATATGTGACCGTAATGTTGCTTTCTTTAATACAGCTGCGTTGCACATGAGAATCCCGATTGATGAGAGAGATAAAATTCAGATGGTTGATTTTAGATCATGCAAATTCACTGAGAATGCGTCTTGGGAAAAAATGCTAAAGCTTGCTGCTGATAATGAAGAGGCAAATATTGAGCTTGGCAGGGATGGTTTTGGTGTGCATTATCTGAGACCGTACCGTGGATTCGCAGATGGCACTCCTTTTGATATGATGGAAATGACTCATTATTACCATCGAGATAAAAGAGCAGAAGCAACAAAAACTTATCCAGCAATTCGAGACTATAGAAGAGACAATGGTTTTAGGGAGAGATGGAAAGAAAATATTGAATCGTGCTCGCCAACTAATCTTTACGCAATGGAATGGATTTACGATACAAGTAATTAAAAAAACAGTGCTTCAAAAAAAGAGGGGCTATAGCCTCTCTTTTTTTTTAATATAAAATTTTTTATTGAACTCAAATGCTAAAATATATTAATGTTTATTAAGAGCGTTTCATCGCCCATTGGTTTCTTCGATGCTATTTATAGCGATGAAGGGCTTAAAAAATTATCTTTTCTCAATCAAAATAGGTCTAGGCATCCAAGTGATCTAAAATTACAAAAAAGTATAAATAGTTTTTTTTCTTTGAAGGGTCTGAAATCTCTGCCGCCAATTGATCTTCAAGGTACAGATTTTCAATTATTAGTTTGGGATGCTTTGCTCTCTATACCGCGAGGAAATACAGCTTCATATTTAGCTATTGCAAAAAAAATTGGTTCACCAAATGCCTCAAGAGCGGTAGGTACCGCATGTAAATCTAATCCAATCCCTTTATTTGTTCCATGCCATAGAGTGATCAAACAAGATCAATCTATTGGGCAATTTGCATTAGGCGTTCATAATAAAAAATACTTGCTGAGTATGGAGGGCGTCAAACATGACTATCTATGAGACTATTGTTGAATGCCTAAATAAAGAATTTGCTGTTGAGCATTTATTCTTAGAAAATGAGAGCTCTATGCATAATGTTCCTCCTGATTCCGAATCTCACTTTAAACTTGTTATTGTTTCTGATGATTTTATTGAACTGACAAAAGTGAAAAGACATAAAATTATCTATAAAACTTTAGTTGAAACTATGAAAAAAATTCATGCCTTATCCATTCAAGCCTTTACCACTGAAGAGTTCAATACAAATCCTGTAATACTCTCTTCTCCTGATTGTTCGAATAAATAATTTTATACATGAAAAAAATTTTCCAATTCATTCTAAGAAAACCAGTTCTTGTTATGGCCCTTATCTTGGCTATTTTTCTTTCGGCGGCTATTGGTTTAAAGAATTTTAAGCTTGATGCATCCTCTGATGCGCTAGTAATCGAGGGGGATGAAGCCTTTAAAGTTTACAGAGAGACCGGTGAAATATTTGGTAACTCTGATTTCTTAATTATCACTTTTACCCCCGATACTGATTTATTTTCACCCCAATCTTTAGCAACAATCAAAAGTTTAGATACTCAATTAGAGAAATTGCCTGGTGTTCAGTCCGTACTAACAATCCTCGATGCACCAATATTTTTTCAGCCAAAAGTTCCCATTGCTGATTTGATGGATAATCTTAAAACGCTTGAATCTGAAGATATTGATTTTTCGGCTGCAAAAGAAGAAATTATTGATAATCCAGTTTACTCAGAGCTCATTATCAGCCCTGATGGAGGTACCACAGCAATTCAGGTAACTCTTAGCGAGAATTCTTTGTATAGAGACTTAATTACGAAGAGGTATGAATTGCTTGCCTTTAACAACCTTTCATCAACTCAAAAAAACGAACTTAGAAATATAAATAAACAGATCTCTCAAATAAATGATGATGAAGCAAAACAGCGGACTGATTTAATCATCCAAATTAGAGATCTTCTTAAGCAAAATAGTGATAAGGGAACATTATTTTTGGGCGGTGCTTCAATGATAGCTACTGATATGATGAGTTTTATTAAATCAGATTTAATGACATTTGGTGCTGGTGTTGCAATAGTTTTTTGTTTGATGCTCTATCTCTTTTTTCAAAATATATGGTTTGTTCTTTTGCCATTAGGTAATGCTTTTGTTACCACAGCATTTACAGCCAGCGTTCTTGGATTAATGGATTGGAAAATAAGCGTCATTTCCTCTAACTTCATTGCTTTGTTGCTCATTTTGACCATCTCATTGACTGTGCATGTGTTAGTTAGATTTACTGAAGTTTCTCGTAATTCTGAATCTGTTGATGATGCTATATATAAAACCCTAAATCAGATGGTTATACCTTGTTTATTCGCTGCATTAACTACTGCCATAGCATTTCTGTCATTGATGCTGGGGGACATTAAGCCTGTTATAGAATTTGGAAAAATGATGTCAGTAGGAATGATTTTTGCATTTATTTTTACTTTTACTTTTTTGCCCAGTGCAATGAAGCTTACAATTAAATCTACGAGCACCTATTCACTAGATTTTATAAATAAAATACCTTCAAGATTAGGGTTTCTTGCTATACATAAGGGCAAACAAATTGCCATATTTTTTATTTTCATTTCAATCTCTTTGATTTATGGAGTTTCAAAACTTGAAGTTGAAAACAGATTTATAGATTATTTTTCTCCTGAAACTGAGATATATCAAGGCATGTTATTGCTTGATCAGGAATTAGGCGGAACTGCAACCCTAGACATCTTGATTGACAAGCCTGCCGAAGAAATATTTGATGATTCAGATTTTGATGGCGATGACTTGTTTGAAGATGACTTGTTTGAAGATGATTCAAGCGATGCATCTGGCTATTGGTGGAATGCATCATCTCTTGCTAAGCTCGAAGAGATTCATGATTATTTAGATGAGATTCCAGAAATGGGAAAAGTGTTAAGCGTAGCAAGCGGAATTAAATTAGCCAGAATGATTAATGATGATAATGACTTAAATGATCTAGAGTTAGCGTTGCTTCGTTCTGTTTTGCCTGAGGATATTAAAGAAACTTTGCTCTATTCATATATTAATCAAGATGATTCAAAAGTAAGGATTTCTGCTAGAGTTCTTGAGTCTGCTCAGACATTAAATAGAAAAGAGTTGCTGGAAAAAATTAACTTTGATCTTGCTAATAGATTTGATTTAGACAAAGACCAATTTCAAGTTACAGGCTTAGCTGTTCTATATAACAATATGCTTCAATCATTATTTTCATCACAAATTAAATCTTTGGGTTTAGTTTTTGCTGTTATAGGATTGATGATATTGTTGCTCTTCAGATCGCTTAAAATTACTCTTATTGCAATGACGCCAAATTTGATAACCGCAGGCTCTGTTTTGGGCTTGTTAGGTGTATTAGGGATTCCCTTAGATATCATGACAATTACCGTAGCTGCTATTAGCGTTGGAATGGCCGTAGATAATACTATTCATTATCTTTATAGATATAAAACTGAAGTCGCAAATAAAGATCTTAACAATAATCAGAGAATTTTAAATTCTCACGACTCTGTGGGTCGAGCTGTTTTTTATACGGCAACAACTATAGCAGCCGGGTTCTCTATTTTTGCTCTATCTAGTTTTACGCCGACCGTCTTGTTTGGTTTATTTACAGCCTTTGCATTGATAATTTCTTTTTTTGCATCTTTAACCTTGCTACCATTTCTCTTAACTTTTTTTAATGCTTTTTCAAGCCAGGAGTCATAAATGTCAGGACCTTTGAGTGGAATAAAACTTGTAGAATTTGCAGGCATTGGTCCAGGACCATTTTGTGGAATGATTTTGGCAGATTTAGGCGCTGAAGTTATTAGAATTGACAGATCTTCTCAACATGGTCATGGAAACACAATAGATTTCCAACATAGATCCAAATCATCGCTTTCTGCAGACCTAAAGAATCCACAAACCATTAATGAAATTAAAAAACTTCTTGCTAATGTGGATGGCTTAATTGAGGGTTTTCGGCCTGGTGTGATGGAGCGATTAGGGTTAGGTCCTGATGAATGCTTAAAGGTTAATCCAAATCTAGTTTATGGCAGGATGACTGGATGGGGGCAAGAGGGGCCTTTGGCTAAAACAGCTGGCCATGATATTAATTACATTGCATTAACTGGTGCGCTTGAATCTATGGGCAGAAAAGGTCAGACACCTCCACCACCTTTAAACCTGGTTGGGGACTTCGGTGGTGGTGGTATGTTTCTAGCTCTTGGTATTGTTTCTGCATTGCTTAACATTAAGCAAGGCGGCAAGGGTCAGGTAGTTGATGCTGCAATGGTTGATGGGGCCTCTGTTTTGATGTCGATGTTTTATGCTTTTAAAGCCTCTGGCTTTTGGTTGGAGGAGAGAGAATCTAATTTACTTGATGGAGCCGCACATTTTTATGATACCTATGAGTGCTCTGACCAAAAGTTCCTTGCAGTTGGTTCAATAGAGCCCCAATTTTATTCAGTGCTATTAGAAAAATTGGAAATATCAGATCTAAAATTTCAAGATCAGCACAATAAAGAATTGTGGCCAGAGCTAAAAATTATCATGAAAGACAAAATTAAAGAAAAGACTCGTGATGAATGGGCAGACATTTTTGATGGCACTGATGCATGTGTTGCCCCGGTTTTAAATCTATCTGAGGCTCCAGCACATCATCATATGAAAGCAAGGAATTCATTTGTGGAAGTTGATGGAGTTATTCAGCCTGCACCTGCGCCTAGATTTTCTGATACTACAACCTCTATCAAGCATTCTTCAGTTAAAGCAGGTGAAAACAATGATGAAATCTGTGCTAAATATAATTTAGACAGGTCTTGCTTTAACTAAAAAATTCAATAGCGTTATTGCTAGTTGCTGATTTAAGCTCCTCCAAATCATATCCTGTAAGCTCACATATTTCATTCGCTATGTGTGGTAAATATTTAGGCTCGTTAATATTTTTGTTAGGCTTAATCATAAGATTTTTTGGGATAAGATATGGAGAATCAGTCTCTATCATCATTTTTTCAATAGGTATATTTTTGATCGACTTACGCAACTCAATATTTCTTTTTGCATCACAAATCCAGCCAGTAAGGCCAATATAGGCTCCTAACTCTAGATACTCATCTAATTCTGCTTGAGTGCCAGTAAAACAGTGCACGACAAACTTTGGAAAGTTGCTTATATTTTCTTTGATGATGCGAATAAAATCACCATGTGCATCTCGTTGATGAAGATAGAGCGGGAGACTTAATTCTTTTGCAATTTCTATATGCATACCAAAAGATTTTTTTTGAATATCGGGTGGAGATATATTTCTAAAGTAATCCAATCCAGTTTCTCCTATGGCATTTGGATTGATAGATTTTAATTTTTTTAAAAGTGCATCGTGACTTATTTCAAGTATTTCTGTTGCATAATGGGGATGAATGCCTGCTGATATAAAGAATTTTTCAGGCGTATTATTTTGGATCACTTTAATGGGATCAATATCAGCTAAGCTTGCGCAAAGTAAAACAAATTTTTCTACGCCTTCTTGCTCTGCATTATTTATTACTTCATCTAAATTATGCTTAAAAGATTCATGTGTAAAATTACAAGCAATGTCTATAAATCCAGCCATTTTTAATTTCTATCAATTACAATAATGATGTAATTATCTATCAATATGAACCATTTTGAACAATTTCAAGCAGCTTTAGATCTGACGAAAGTTTCAGATACCGTTTTTTCATTTGTGCCCAACTCAAAATATTTTGTTGGTAACACTCCTCATGGAGGATATCTCTTGGCGTTAATGAATAAAGCGATGACTAAAGTTCTTCCTCATCCAAGCGCCATTAATTCAAATATATATTATCTAGATAGAACTGAACCCGAACCTGCAGAACTACACGTGGAAGTAATTAGAACCTCAAAAGGCTCTTCAATGGGACAGGTTAAATTAATTCAGAATGAAAAAATAACATGCTTATACTCGTCTCTGTGTTCTGATTTTCATTACATGAAAGGTCATTCAGGTCTAACAACACCACTTCCTGAAATCATGAATTCTGTTTCAAAGGATAATTTTAAAGTAATGAATTATGAGAACTTTAAACTAGGCTCAAC
>JAQWJG010000002.1 GCA_029248485.1 SAR86 cluster bacterium
CTTATAGGTTTAATTTTATTCTTACTCACAACTTTATCCGTGCTTAGATTGAAAATCTCCCATGAAATTAATCAATGCGTCTACTGCTTCAATTGGAGTTGCATTATAGATACTTGCTCTCATACCTCCAACTGATCTGTGTCCTTTTAGGTTTAGTAAACCCGCATTTTCTGCTTCATGCAAGAATTCAGAGTCTAATTCTGAATTAGCTAAAAGAAAAGGAACATTCATAATAGATCTATTTTCTCTAGAAACTGGATTTGAATAAAAGTCTGATTGATCGATAAAATCATATAATTTACTTGCTTTAAGCTTGTTAATCTCTCCCATAGACTCCAAGCCTCCTCTATCCTTGAGCCACGCAAAAACTTTTCCTGATAAATACCAGGCAAAGGTAGGGGGAGTATTAAACATTGAGTCAGCTTCTGCGTGTTTTGCATACTGAAGCATGCCGGGCAATTCTGAAGTGGCTTGGTTTAAAAAATCATTTTTAATAATGCAGATAGTTAAACCAGCTGGACCAATATTCTTTTGAGCGCCCGCATAAATCATTGAAAACTTTGATACATCAATTAGCTCACTTAAAATAACTGAAGACATGTCTGATATTAATGGTGCATTAGAGGTTGGAGGATTATGCAATGCATTGCCCTGAATCGTCTCATTAGCAACATAATGAAGGTAAGCAGCATTTTCAGAACAGCTCCAACCCCTCTCATTTGGAACATTATTAAAATTTGATGACTCAGAACTAGTAACAATATTGATATCGATAATTTTCGAGGCTTCATTGATAGCTTTTTTTGACCAGCTTCCAGATAGCACATAATCAGCAACACTTTTAGCTCCAAAATTCATTGGAACCATAGAGAATTGAAGCGTTGCGCCCCCTTGAAGAAAAAGAACCTTATAATCACTTGGAATTTTTAACAAATCTATGAAATCTTGCCGAGCTTTATTGGCTATATCCATGTACTCAGTAGATCTATGGCTCATCTCCATCACAGACATACCTGCATCCTGCCATTCCAGCATTTCAGCCTGAACTTCCTGCAAAACAGATTGTGGAATAGCAGCAGGGCCTGCCGAAAAATTCCACTTCCTCATTACTCTTCCTCTTCTTCTGGAGGAATTCTGACGCCTTCTATTAACTTCTCGCCTTCTTTAGGAGTTATAACTTTAACCCCCTGAGTATTTCTGCCTAGGGTAGGAATTTGACTAATGGCTGTTCTAATTAATGTGCCTTTATCACTAATCAACATAATTCCATCGTTTTCATCCACTGATACAGCTGAGACCATATTTCCATTTCTATCGCTGGTCTTTAATGCTATAACTCCCTGACCGCCTCTATTATATGAAGGGAAGTCTTCTAGCTTGGTTCTCTTTCCATAACCATTTTCAGATAAACATAAAATGGTTTTAGATGGATCGCCAATCATCAAAGAAATAACTTTCATGCCGTCTTTCAGAGTGATTCCTTTTACTCCTCGTGCAGTTCTGCCCATAGGGCGAACCTTTGATTCATGAAATCTAATTAATTTTCCAGAATAGGATGAAAGCAAAATATCATTGTCACCATTGGTAATCACAGTCCCAACCAATTTATCATCATCATCTAATCGAATAGCCTTGATTCCGGACTTATATTTTTTATGAAATAAATTTAGGTTGGTTTTTTTCACAACGCCATTTCGAGTAGCCATGAAAATATATTTATCTTCTGAGAACTCTTCCACCGGTAAAATTTGTGTGACTGTTTCATCATCCTCAAGCTTCAGCATATTGACGAGAGGTCTACCTTTAGAGGTCCTGCTTGCAACAGGAATTTCATAAACTTTCAGCCAAAAAACTTTACCTTTCGTTGTAAAGCATAAAAGCTGGCTATGAGAACTCAAAACATATAAGTTTTGAATTAAGTCCTCTTCTTTAACTGAAGCCCCAGCCTTTCCCACGCCTCCTCTTCTCTGTTCCCTGTACTCATCAAGAGGCTGAGTTTTTGCATAACCACTTCTTGATAAAGTTAAAACTCTGGTTTCCTCGGGAATTAAATCTTCATTAGAAATATCATGGCGCGTATCATTAATATTTGTTTTTCGTTCATCGCCAAAATTTTCTCTTACTTCTATCAATTCATCTTTAATTAATTGTAAAAGCGTCTCCTTATCATCAAGAATTTTTTGGAGCTCTAAAATCACTTCTAAAATTTCATTAAATTCTGCTGAGAGATTGTCTTGCTCTAAACCAGTAAGTCTTCCAAGCCTTAATTCCAAGATAGACTTAGCTTGCTCAGGAGATAATTTATAATTCTTCCCTTTGATTCCATATTCAGATGAAAGACCTTTAGGTCGACAAGCATCCTTCCCCGCCTTTTTAAGAATTGCTTCAATAGGGCCAGCTTTCCAAGATTTCTTGCATAATTCAGTTGCTGCAATTTTAGTATCTTTGGATTTCTTAATAATTTTAATTATCTCGTCAATGTTTGCTATTGCAACCATCAGTCCTTCAACAATGTGGCCTCGTTCTTTGGCTTTTCTTAAATCAAACTTTGTTCTTTTGGTGACAACGTCTTTTCTGTGTTTGATAAATTCCTGAAGTATCTCTTTGATATTTAATACGCGAGGCTGGCCATCCACAAGAACAGTAAAGTTAATGCCAAAAGATTGCTCCAATTGCGATTGAGCAAATAAGTTATTCTCTAGAACTTCAACGGATTCTCCACGCTTAACTTCAATGACAACTCTCAAGCCATCTTTATCAGACTCATCTCTAATTTCGCTTATTCCATCGATTTTCTTGTCTTTTACCATTTCTGCAATTCTTTCAAGCATCTTGGCTTTATTAACCATGTAAGGTATTTCGTTAATTATTAAAGAGCTCTTTCCAGACTTATCTTCCTCTACAGAAGTTTTAGCGCGAACATGAATAATTCCTCTGCCAGTCTTATAACCCTCATAAATTCCAATTCTTCCGTCTATGGTTCCACCCGTTGGGAAATCAGGCCCAGTAATAATTTGGATGATCTCATCAATACTAGCTTTTGGGTTATCCAACAAAAGCAAGCAACCATTCAATACTTCTGTGAGATTGTGCGGAGGTGCATTTGTTGCCATCCCAACAGCAATACCTGACGAGCCATTAACTAGTAATGCTGGAATTCTTGTTGGCATAACATCTGGAATTTGCTCTGTACCATCATAGTTAGGAGAATAGCTTACTGTTTCTTTCTCAATATCATTGAGGATCATGTCTGTAATTTTTGCCATCCTCACTTCGGTATAACGCATCGCAGCTGGAGAATCTCCATCTATTGAGCCGAAATTACCCTGCCCTTCAACCAAGGTGTATCTCATTGAAAAATCTTGCGCCATTCTGACCATTGCTTCATAAACAGCTGAGTCACCATGTGGATGGTACTTACCAATTACATCCCCTACGACTCTTGCTGATTTCTTATATGGTTGTCGATATGTATTTCTTAGGACATGTTGTGCATATAAAATCCTTCTATGAACAGGTTTTAAGCCGTCTCTTACATCTGGCAGGGCTCTGCCATGAATGACGCTCATTGCATAACTTAAGTAGGAAGTTTTTAGCTCATCTTCGATGTTTATTGGTAAGATTTGTTTTGCAAAATCAGTCATTTTTTAGCCCTTAAAGCAATATTTTTTGTGTGCAGGAAATTCCCTTAATTAAGGGTAAATTTTACCATACTTCAGGGGGATTTTAGTCTTTAAATTCAGCAACAATTTGGCCAATTGATTCCTTTGCATCGCCAAATAACATTCTAGTATTTTCTCTAAAAAATAACGGATTTTGAACTCCAGCAAAACCGGAAGACATGGATCTTTTTAGCACAAAAACCGTCTTAGCATTGTGGACTTCGATAATCGGCATTCCATATATTGGACTGCCTTCTTCTTCAGTTGCAGAAGGATTGACAACATCGTTAGCGCCGATAACTATTGCAACATCTATGGTGTCCATGGATGGGTTTACATCATCAGGCTCAGCAAGCAAATCATATGAAACGTTTGCTTCTGCTAGAAGAACATTCATATGACCAGGCATACGCCCAGCAACAGGGTGAATTCCATACTTTACCTCTGTTCCATTCTCTTCTAAGAGTTCTCCCATTTCTCGGACAACATGCTGGGCTTGAGCAACTGCCATACCATAGCCGGGAACCACCAAGACGCTAGATGCATTTTCAAGGATTAGGTATGCATCATCAGAGGTAATAGGCTTAACCTCACCCTGCTCCTCAGAAGAGCTTGCCTGACTAACAGATGCATATCCAACAAATAAAATATTGGTGATAGTTCTATTCATGGCTTTAGCCATGATGATAGTCAAAATTAGTCCACTGGCTCCAACCAATGATCCAGCAACAATGAGTACATTATTAAGTAACAATAAACCTGCAAACGCAGCTGCAATTCCTGAAAGAGAGTTAAGAAGAGAGATCACAACAGGCATATCTCCACCGCCTATCGGCATCACAAACCCAATTCCAGCAACTAGAGTTAAGACTAAGAAAATCGCAAAATAAGATGGTACTTGTGGGATCAATCCAGAAAGAGAAGGCTCAGCTACTACATATATTAAAGCAGGCATGCTGAGATAAAAGAATGATATAAAAATATTTGTAACCATGGAGCCTTTTCCAAGCTTAAGCTTTTCAGAAAGCTTTCCATAAGCTATCAAAGAACCAGAAAATGTGATGCCTCCGATATAGATAGTTAGCATTATCAAAGCATGCTGAAACATAGAGTTGCTCGGCTCGTTGAATTGAGACCATGCAATTAGAAATGTTGCCAAGCCACCGAAACCATTAAATAAAGCTACCATCTCTGGAATAGCTGTCATTTTTACTTTAATAGCTATTAAAGAGCCTATAAGACCACCCAGTAAAACACCTGCAAGTATTATCTTTATATCTATCTCAAGACTTAAACAAGTTATTCCAACTGCAGAAAACATAGCGAGGGCAGATAAATAATTTCCTTTAACTGCTGTAGCCTCCTTTCCAAGCATTTTTAT
>JAQWJG010000031.1 GCA_029248485.1 SAR86 cluster bacterium
TCCGTCAGCATTGAGCTGTTTTGCTCTTACTGGCTCATTAGATTTGGTGTAGCCAATAACTATATTTCCAATTCTTTTTTCAGATCATCTATATCTGATGCCAAGCAAAACACAGCCATAATCTCTGATGCAACTGTTATATCGAACCCACTTTGTCTTGGTATTCCATTACCAGTTCCGCCTAAACCACATGTAATGTCCCTCAATGATCTGTCATTCATATCAACGACTCTCTTCCAAGTAATTCTCCTAGGATCAATATTTAATTGATTGTCCCAGTGAATATGATTATCAATCAGGGCTGATAAGAGGTTGTGAGCTGCTCCAATTGCATGAAAATCACCAGTGAAATGTAGATTGATGTCTGTCATAGGAATAACTTGCGCAAATCCTCCACCAGCCGCACCGCCTTTAATGCCAAAACATGGACCCAAGCTCGGTTCCCTAAGACAAATCATCGCTTTTTTACCAATGTGGCAAAGCCCATCTACCAGACCAACGCTAGTGGTCGTTTTGCCCTCACCAGCTGGAGTGGGAGATATAGCAGTAACTAGAATTAACTTGCCATCCTTATGATCTTTCAATTTTTTGGTGATAATTGAAAGGTTGACCTTGGCCTTGAATTTGCCATATTGCTCTAGATACTCGCTTCCAATATCTAGTTTAGTAGCAATGGTATCTATTGATTTGATCTCAGCTGCTCTAGCGATATCTATATCAGTTTTCACAATAAAATATCATCCCCCCATACCATCAAATTGATGCAAAAAATAATATTTAACACTTAATGTTTACACAAAAAACATTTCTATGCACTCATTGTTTGATGCTTTTTTTTTCAATTGTTTGCTAATATAAAGACATGCCAAAACTCATTGCGCTAATCTGCAAAAAGCCTGCAATTTCTGAAGAAGATTTTAAAACTTACTACGAAGAAAACCATGTGCCGCTAATTGAGAGTATTTTTCCAACTATTACTGGTTATAAAAGGACCTATCTTGTTGAGGCTAACATGTTGAATGATGCCTTGCCATTGGAATCAGATGGCGATCACAGTTTATTTAACGTCATCACAGAACTAACCTTTGATGATGAAGATGGCTTAAACCAGTTCTTTGAAAGAGGTGCTGACAATAAGGTTATTGAGGCTATTAGGAATGATGAAGCAAACTTCTTAGACGGTGAGCAAACTATTATGTATCGCATTGAATAAAAAATTATTATGAAAAACGCTCTCCTAGCATTGATGGTTCTTGGAAGTTTTGGAGCTTTTGCCGAAGATAAGCATGAAGGGACGCAGTTATCCAATCCAATTCTTGTTGATGTAAGGACAGATGCTGAATGGAATGATGGATATATTGAAACGGCGATTCATATTCCCCTCGACAGTATTTTAAAAAAAATAGAGTCTGCTGTTACAAATAAAGAACAAATAATATATTTATATTGCAGGAGTGGTAACAGGTCAGGCAAAGCAGAGAAAGCCTTGCAAAGCATTGGCTATATCAATGCAAAAAATATTGGTGGAATCAACCAAGCAAGTTCAACTCTTAAGCTAAAAATTACTCAGGAATAAATGAAATTCACTCTTATTATATTATTGGCCTTTGGAAGCTTGGGAGTTCTTGCTGAGGAGCACAATGAATTTACCATAGACTGCATTGATAAAATCAAAAATAAGTATCAGATTACCTTAAACCTGGATGTAAAAAAATTTAGTGTTAGCAAAGGAGAGGACACTATTAGTAAAGGCTCAATTGCACAGATTAATAGCTCAGATAACTCAATTGAGTTTAAGTTACTTGAAATGGACACTAGAGATAATAAGAAAATTTTTACAAGCAACGGCTTGCTTGGAAAATTAGTTTGCAGTGTCTAAGCCTTCAAAATAAACTGTATCAAGCAGCAATTGAAATAATTATAAAAGTAAATTTTAAAAAGAACATTATTGGGGAGATGTATGCAATTTAGAAATTTAGGCAGATCGGGGTTGAAAGTCTCCGAATTATCTTTCGGGTCATGGGTAACGTTCAATAAGCAAGTAGATACAAATTTAGCTGAGAGAATGTTTGGAACTTGCTTAGATGCAGGCGTTAACTTTTTCGACAATGCCGAAGGGTATGAGAGAGGAGAATCTGAGGTGGTAATGGGCAAAGCGCTTAAAGCACTTAACAACCCAAGAGATTCTTATTGTGTATCTTCGAAAGTGTTTTTTGGTGCTAGAGAAAATCCCCTGCCTACTCAAATAGGGCTTAGTCGAAAGCATATAACAGAAGCCTGTCATCAAGCCATGGAGAGGTTGCAGGTAGATTATTTAGATCTTTATTTTTGTCATCGAGCAGATCCTGAAACTCCTATTGGTGAGACTGTATGGGCAATGCATAATCTAGTTACTCAAGGAAAAGTGCTTTACTGGGGAACGTCTGAATGGAGCGCAGATGAGATTGCAGAGGCCTATGAATTTGCTTATACAAACCATCTAACTCCACCCTCCATGGAGCAACCTCAGTACAATCTTCTTGATAGAGAACGGTTCGAAAAAGAATATGAGCACCTTTATGAGAAATATGGTCTTGGAACAACAATCTGGTCGCCTTTAGCCTCTGGGGCTTTGACGGGAAAATACCTTGAGGGAATTCCAGAAGGATCCAGAGCATCTTTATCAGGTTATGAATGGCTAAAAAAAGGCATGGTTGAGTCTGATCGAGGCAAAGAAAGGATGGCAAGAGTCGCATCATTTTTGCCTATTGCTGAAAAATTAAATGTCAGTATGTCTAAACTGGCTATTGCCTGGTGTTTGTTAAATAAAAATGTTTCAACTGTAATTCTTGGAGCATCCAAGATGGAGCAGTTGGAAGAAAACTTAAAAAGCGCAGAAGTTTTACCTTTGCTTGATGAGACCATCCAACAGGAATTATTGTTAATCTAAATGAAAACTTTCAAAAATAAAGTGGCTGTAATTACCGGGGCTGGCTCTGGGATGGGCAGATACCTAGCAATACTCCTTGCCAAAGATGGCGCCGATGTCTGTATCTGTGATGTAAATGAGAAAACCTTGGGTGAAACATTAGCAATGCTAAGAAAATTTAATGTTTCAGTTTCATCTCACCTTTTAGATGTTTCCGATAAAGAGTCAATTGAAGCATTGCCTCAAAAAGTTATAGACCAGCATGGAAAGGTAGATTTAGTTTTTAATAATGCAGGTGTGACAGCTGGCGCTCATTTTAAAGACATGGATGAAAATAATTGGGATTGGGTTATGGGTATTAACTTTAATGGGGTTGTTAATAGCACAAGGGCTTTTATACCTCATATGATAAATAACTCTGAGGCAGCTATTGTGAATACATCATCAATATTTGGCATGGTGGCTGTGCCTGGACAAACTGTCTATCATGCTACTAAGTTTGCTGTCAGAGGATTCACTGAAAGTCTTGCGCTGGAAATGAAGCAGACAAACCCTAACTTGCAAATACACTGCGTTCATCCGGGACATATTGGTACAAATATTGCCGCAACTGCCAGAATGAGTGATGAGGATTTTAATGATAATGAAACCAGGCCATCTATCTTTTCTAAGAATGCACCAAAAACTCAACAAGAAATGGGAGAGCTTTTTAGAGAAGGTGGGATGCATCCAAGCAAAGCCGCAAAAATAATTCTTAATGGAGTGAAAAAGAATAAAAGCAGAATCTTTATTGGATTAGACGCAAGGCTATTGGATCTTTCTCAAAGATTATTCCCTAAACACTATCACAAAACATGGTTGTTCTTTATTCCATTATTGACAATGTTTAGAAACAAGAAGCCTTTAAAATCAATTTAGTAAATTTTTATATGCTCAATAAATTCATATACATTTTAATTTTTTTAACCACTCTTCCTGTTGAAGCGGGACCAAGGTCTGAGTTTAGTCAAACCAGCTTAGATAAGTACGCTCATCAAACGGACGAATTATTTAGTTATGACGTGAAAGAAACTGAGGAATATGAAAATTATTTTATACACAAGATTAAAATAATTTCGCAAAAGTATCTTTCCACCCAAGAAGTTAATCGCCCCGCATGGTCGCATTGGCTAAAAGTTATTGAGCCCAAGACGCTTAAAGTAAATACATCTCTACTTGTCATTGGGGCTGGAGATACAGACGATTCTCCTCCAATCTCTTCAGATCAATTAATAAAACTGGCACTCATCTCTGGTTCAATTGTCAGTGAATTAAGTGCTGTTCCAAATCAGCCATTAGCATTTAAAGATGAAGATTTTGAAAGAACAGAGGATGGAATTATTGCATATACATGGAAAAAGTTTTTTTTAACGGGTGATCCGAAATGGCCGGCAAGAATGGCAATGACCAAAAGCGCTATAGCTGCAATGGATGTTATTCAGGATATTTTTAATAAACCCCAAGTAAAAGAATTTGTTATTACCGGCGCCTCTAAAAGAGGCTGGGCAACTTGGACTACTGCTGCTGTAGATAGCAGAGTAAAAGCAATTATACCTCTGGTAATTGATATGCTTAACATCAAACCCTCATTTGAACATCATTGGGAGGTTTATGGGTTTTGGGCACCTGCAATCCAAGACTATGTAGATCTTAAGGTGATGGATTGGTGGGGGTCACCTGAAGCTGATGAATTATTTAAGTTAGTTGACCCCTTCAGTTACAAAAATAGATATGAAATTCCTAAATACATTATAAATGCTGCTGGAGACGAATTTTTTATCCCCACTTCATCTCAATTTTATTACGACGAACTACCGGGAGAAAAACATCTTCGATATGTTCCAAATGTTGGTCACGGATTAAATGGGACTTATATCATGGAGCCTCTTTTTTCTTTCTACCTCAGCATTATTAATAATCAGCCTAGGCCAAGTTATAAATGGAAGTTCCTTGATGATGGTCAGATTCAATTTGAATCGAAAACTGTTCCTGACGATATCAAGATTTGGTGGGCCGATAATAAAAACAACAGAGATTTCAGGGTAGATCAAATTGGTAAAACATGGCAAGCCAAAACAATGACAGCAAGATCAGATGGAAGTTATGTCTCTTCAATTAAAAGGCCAAAAATCGGCTGGAGGGCATATTTCATTGAGGCAACTTTCTCTCAGTCAAGCGAATTACCAATGATAGTTACAAGCGGAGTTAGGGTTGCTCCAGATTCACTGCCTTATGAATATAAATCACCAGTAAACCCAAAAGGTTTTTTAACTCAAGAATAACAACCTCTCGTTGGCTTGTTGCCAAAAATAAACCCTGCAAGGATACAATCAAACGATGATTCAAGCAGATACATTAAAGTGATGAGAAACCCTATAAAAGAGCTTCTCAAGGGAGTCAAAACCTAAAATAATTACAACTTTCTTATTTTAATATGTCTAAAAGAAACCTCATTGCCATGATCTTGCAACACTATATGACCATAAAGAGATGAACCAAAGTTTTTCAATGATTTAAATTTACTTTTACTAACAGCTTTATTCCAGCTATTTGAGCCAATAGATACGCTATTGATAAGTTGGCTGTTAAGAAAAAATTTAATTGAATTGTCGAAAGCTATTATTCTTACTTTGTTCCATTCGCCAAAAGGGTTGGTCGCGTTGGTTAAATTTGGATACAGGCCATAAAGAGATCCCGCAGATGTTAAAGTATTGGCACCATCAGGATGATTAAAATCGTCAAGAATTTGCATCTCAATACCGCTCATAAAAGAGAACTGCTCTCTTTCATTTGCTCGAAGAATAATTCCACTGTTACCGCCCTTTGATATATTCCATTCAAGCTCTAGAATAAAATTTTTAAATTTCTCTTTTGTGATTAAATCTCTTGCCGGACCTTTGCGAACTTATCAATGTAATTGCACAACCGATGGATGGATTATTGTAAACAATGAACTGGTTCGCAAAGGTCCGGCAAGAGATTTAATCACAAAAGAAAAATTTAAAAATTTTATTCTAGAGCTTGAATGGAATATATCAAAGGGCGGTAACAGTGGA
>JAQWJG010000040.1 GCA_029248485.1 SAR86 cluster bacterium
CAGTTAAATGCATCCGATGCTTTTATCGCTGCTTGGCTTCCTGGAAGTGCCGTCGAAGGCATAGCGGATGTAATTTTTACAAAGGACGATAAGATTAATCATGATTTTACTGGCAAGCTACCTTATTCATGGCCAAAAACCAAAGATCAATCCGTTTTAAATTTTACAGACAGTGTATATGATCCCTTATTTCCATATGGATACGGCTTGTCTTATTCATCCGGTGCCGAGATAGGAAGAATTCAAATTACCAATAATGACCTTAAGCTAGATTTAGTAAATATTTTTCTAGGAACAGCTTCAATACCCGGAAAAGAATTTGTTGTAACTAAGGCCGGCCCTGAATTTGTGTTGAAAGATGATTTCGTTAGTACTAACGATAAAATAAAGATAACTAGATTTGATTATAAGCGACAAGATGACGCTAAGAATGTGGTATTCAAAGAAGATCAATCATTACAAGCTTTTGGCATTTCGGCTGAGTCTCATGTCAATCTTTCAACAATGAAATCTCCTTTTTATGAAATTATTATGAGGGTTAATACTTTGTCGAATCCACCTCTATATTTTAGTGTTGGATGCGGAAATAATTGCAGAGGCTCAATCGAGTTACCAACCAAGCTGATGACCGATTGGTCAACAATAAATATTCCCCTTTCATGCCTTGAAAAAGATGGTTTAGATAAAACCAAGATTCAAGTTCGAGGATTATTTCTAAGCGAAGAGGAAATTAATTTTGATCTAAACTCAATAGTTATCAAAGATGGAAAATTAACAGGCAAAGAGATTAGCTGCTAAATATACTTATTTATTTGGATTGTAAAAATATTGAAACTTTGCGTAAATTTGTGAAGTTTCAAGTCTGATATTATCACTAAAGGGATTAGGCTCTTTGTAAAATTGAGTTCCGCCCGCATAAAATATTGTGTATGGATTTGGCTTCCACTGAATTAGAGCCTCAAGAAAGTAGTCGTCACTAAAGTCATTTTTTTCAATAATAGTCCTTGTCGATAATGCACCATCAATTTGATAATCTATCTCAAATCTATTTATTTCACCTGCATAGAATTCTTCTCCAGTAACTTTGTTTTTTAATTCTGAGTATCTATGGCCCAGTGAAATCTTAAAGTTATCTGAGAATCTAAAGACGTTGTAGAGGTTGTATTCAGTTGAATCACCAATTTCTGGGTTATCAATTCTATAAGCAATTGCTTCACCTTTTTCTATCTCAAAACTAGTAAAAAAACTTTCCGAAGGATGATATTGACCCCTTATTTCTATATCTCTTTGCTCACCATATTGAATGCCATTAAATTTTTCGCCAGGTTTATGCTGCCATTCAATTGTTCCAGTAAAATTAAAATTTGTTTCAAGGTCAATTTGGAACTCATAAAATTCAAGAGTTTTTTCATTTTTAGAATTTAATCTATTTCGATTATTAATCCTAAAATTTATTTGTCTAATGGTTCCCTGGGACCTGTAAGTTCTTCCGTACCAATAGTTGCGATACTTATAATCATTCCTGCTTACAAAGCCAACATGAGCTCTGTAAGTCGGCGATACATCTGAAAATCTGATTCCTGCATTGGCTTGATCAACAGCCCACCTTAAACGAAAGTTTTTAGCTGTCCCTGAAAAAGACTCACCGTCCATCGCATAGGTTCGACCTGCAAAAGTATCATCGGTATCAATGAAATTAATATTACCTTCTTGGGTATCACTTCTTGCGTAGTTGAGGTCTAAAATATAATCATCCATGAAATTAATTAGACTATCAAATTCAATCACTGAGCCAGATCCGCCAATCTGGTAATCTCTATTTGTTGCGATTAACCCAAAATGTGATTTATTGCCTAAGTTTCTTTTAAGCCTTCCTATTGTTACCTTGCTTTTGCCAGCATTACCTTTGAAAGATCTATATTGCCCAGCTGCTAAGTAGGGTGAGTCGGTATCTGTGGCTTGTAATAAATAGACCGTATTATTTTCACCCTGATTGATGTATTTAATTGCACCCAAAGGATTGGTAATGGATCGAGTATAAACAGTTTGTGTGTCAGATTTAAGCAACTCTGAACCTTCAAGAAAGAATGTTCTTTTTTCAGGATATGACATAGCAAATGTCTGATTTTCCATAATTACAGGAGCATCAGACTCTATCTGAGAAAAATCTGGATTTATGGTGTACTCAATTGACGAGGATCTAGTTAAGTCATATAAACCTGTAATACCAATCTCATAATCTGGATTTTGTACTTTAAATTTTTTTACAGGTCTGTTGCCATATTGATTAATAAATATATATGGATACAGATAGTTTCTAGAAATTTCGTCAGGCGATCCTAATAACACCTCCTCATCAGCTTGGCATGCATAACAAGTTTCAGCTGGAAGATTTTTAAATGATGCAAATACAGTTTGAACTCCGGCCTCGTAAGATTTTCTTATAAACCCAATTTTCCATTGTTGAATTTGGGTATCAGGTAATTGTAGTTCAGAAAAGGGGATAATGAATTCAGCAGAGTAACCATCATCTTGAAAAGCTGTGGCAGATTGAAAAAGTATATCCCAAGAATCATCTGGGCCAGCACTACTGATATGTTTTTCATCCAACTGGACACCCAATGCATTTACTCCAACAAGAATGCCATATCTTCCATCTCTAAATGGGTCTGCCATCAAAGCAACATAGTCTTCGTTCCATGTTTGATCTCTATTTTTTAAGGTTGCTCTAATTTTATTTGGGTCTCCATATGCCTTGATTCCAATATATAAATATTTTTTATCATATTTTAGGAAAGCAGTAGTTTTTAATGTTGCAGGTGTATTTCGAGATGGCATCACTTCATACTCTAGGTCATATGAAGATGCCTGATTCCATTCTTCAGGAGATAAAGTACCATCAAGAATTAAACTGTTGCCCAGAATATCCGGAACCACCAAGCAAGAAATAATAAACAAATTAACAACAGGCCTAATTATTGAGATTTTGTAAAAATTGAGTAGTTTTTTTATCATATATAACCTGAACAGCAGATCATTTTAGGTCATAACCTTCTTGAAAAATAGAATATATCTATTTCTTTACATTTTTTTAAAAATTACGTGGGAAATTGCATTGTTTTCGGTATAATCACCAACATTATGGCAGATAGTAAAAAGAAGCAAACTAAGGTTTATCTGATTCCTGAAAGCGAATCAAGGGATAGTCATACCTATCACTACCTAGCTGTTAAGACTAAAAAATTAGTCATTGAAAACCAAAAGCTTAGGCTAAAAAAGTTTAATCCTGCCAAACAAATCCATGAGTGGTTTGTTGAAGCTAAATTACCTCCTCACAGCAAATAATACTTTTATTTTTTTTGTTGCTCGGTTTCATCCCGATGCTTTTTTAGGTATGTCATAAATGGAGTGCCACCAGTACCAGTTATCGTAGACCCACCTCTACCAAATGGATTTTTAACTTGAGATTGTTTGTGGATATAAGTCCCTGCATATTCAAGATGCATAGCTCTAAATGCTCTAATTTCTTCTAGGCAATCATTGTATTTGTTTGCAAGCTTATTTGAATCGTTAAGTAGTTTTTTTAACTTTGAGTTATTTTCAAGAGTGCTAATAAACTCTCTATGTTTTGGTGGCATGTAATCTCTCATTTCATTTAGATAATGTCTTAAATGGTCTTTGGTATGAGAGATTTGTAGCGCCCCGTCAAGAGAAGGAATAATACTGCTTTGAGCGCCAGTTTCACCCCTAAAGAATTGAGGTTTATTTTCAAATTGACCTTCATATATTAAACCTTCTTTAAGATCGGGATTATCCTTTGTACCAAAGATGAAAGGACGCACTCGATGGTAGTAAATATATGGATCACATTTTTCAGGCATTCTTGCAAAGATCGAATTTACCTTTTTCATTGATTCTGCAATCTGATTGAGCAAACTTAGTATTTCTTTTTCTGATGAAGTCTCATCGCATTGAGCTATTTTTTGGCAAGCTTCAATAGCCCCAGAAGCCGCATCCTCAATACAGACATGAATGGTAACAAACCAATCTTCATCAACTCCACCTAAAAAGTTATTTATCAAACCAACATTTTCTAATGAGATTTCTTCATCTTGATTGATTAAGAACCAGTTATCTAAGCAGTAACTGGCATAGCTTAAAATAGGGGGCCTACCTTGATGTTTTGCAACTTCAACCCATGGTTTTGCAAGCGCTTCAGGCAATTTTCCATGAGGCTTTACGTCGCCCCAAATATAGGCATGAGCAATAAAACTTAATTGAGACATAGCAAGTTTTAGATCTTGACCCATTTGATTGACTAAAAGCTGCTTAATAGATAAGTCTTTTTTTGAGAGACCATCAATAGTTGACTGTACTTTTCCTGTTAATAGTAATTTTGGCAGGTTGCTACATATCTCTTCTATTCTAGAACAAGAGTTAGAATCAATTGAGTATGATTGTGCTGGCACTTTTTTTGGCAAGAAACCTTTCATAAAAATCCTCCAGTTTTATATAGAACCTAACTGAAAATAGTATACCGATTTTTCTATCATTTATTCTTGCTCTTTTCTGATTAATGTTGAAGAAATATCATCTCTAAATATCTCTTCACCAAACCCAGAAAATCTTTTAGATATGTGGTCGGGAATAGTGACCGATTCAAGGCTGATAAATGTGTTATTAATTTTTCTACCAAAGACTAAAAAATTAATATTATGACTGTTAAATAAATCTAATTGATTAAGCATATCTTTTCGATTTAGATAAAACTTTTCATCAAGAATTCTTGTTAAGGTATCTGCACCTATGATAAATACAGAATTGGGAAAGAGAGCTGCTTTATCAGTAAATTTTCCAGCTTTAGTTAAAACCCATTCGTGCCCGTGATTAAACTGATTCAATGTTTGCTCAATTTCATGATATGAAAGAGGGGGCTTATCTGCATTTTGTATACATATTTCATAGGCAAGGCCTAATCCAGTTTTTTTCTCTGCTAATTCACTCATAGAGTTATGCCCTGAATGAAAGGGATTAAATGATCCAGGAAAAATTAGCTCAGGGACACGATTTGACGAAGACACAAAATCAATTTTGCTGTCGACCAATTGGACCCAGCTCTTTTCAGCCTCAACAGTCTTAGCTATGAGAGAGGAATTTTCAGTAATTATATTCTTTTGCACGCCACATGATTGGGCAAGAGCTTTAATAATATGGTCAGTTACAATCTGTTCCTCTTGTTCTCTGGTTAGCTCTCCCTTTATAAATGAATATGAAAAGCTTGAGGAATACTTGTAAGTTTGTATAGCAATAAAAAATTTGTGCTCACCTTTTTTTGAGTAATTTGTTGCAAGAGAAGCAGTAACAGCGACACCTAATAAATTTTTTGGATTGGTTTGGGGATCAATTTTTTTGGCTGCGCTATAAGCCTTGGCAGCCATACTCAAGGTCGTGCCCAGACTGCAATAGTGATCGGGTTGTTTGAGTAGATAATAATCCAAAGATTCCTTTGCATAGGGAACATACGCTTCTAATACTGATTTGCTTGCTCCAGGAACTTTTAAGATTTCCGAGATTGCATTTGTGCCACCACCACTTGAAACTAAAACAAATCTAAATGGTGAGCTGTGTATCTTTTGAATTAAATGTGAATACTGAGACATTTTAAATTTTTGGTATAAATCGTAATGTTTTTGAGTGCATAATTAAATAGCATGAATTTCAGCAAGCAAATATTAGAGAGGGCATTAGATTCTGGCAGTTTTCCTGTAGTCGCAACATTGTTGGTTCATTTTACAGGAGATATTTCAATATTAGATAAATTACCCAAGCCAAATCAAGCTGTCCTTGGTGAAACTCAAGGGTTTTTTACTGACAAAGATAAACAAACCATTAAAGAAATAGCTCTAAAAGAAATAGATGGATTTTTTTCTAAATCTATAGCTGATGACATCTACATTCCATCCTATGAAGAGCTTAATAAAATGATGAATTTTATAGTGGGCGAAGAAGTATCGTCAGACTATGTTCCGATGATGTTAAGAGACTTGAATATATCAACTCATTCATCAAAGCCAAATTTAATAAATTCAAAAATAAACTTGGAAGTATTAATTATTGGTGCTGGGATGTCGGGAATTCTTGCTGCCATCAAATTAGCTGAAATAGGGGTTAAATATAAACTCTACGAAAAGAATGATGATCTTGGGGGTACTTGGTATGAAAATCAATACCCGGGATCTCGAGTTGATATTGCTAATCATTTTTATTCATACTCATTTGAAGAAAATCATCAGTGGTCAGAGTATTTCTCAAAACAACCAGAGTTATTGGCTTATCTTAAAAATTGTTTTCATAAATATGATATTGAAAAACATACATATTTTGAAACTCAGGTAACAGACATGAAGTTTGATCAATTAACACAAGAATGGTCTGTAGATTCAATATGTCATGGCAAAAAAAATACAGAAAGAATAAATATAGTAATCTCTTGCGTTGGCCAGTTGAATCAACCAAAAATACCTGAAATCAATGGTTTAGAAGATTTTCAAGGAGATATGTTCCATTCTTCTCAATGGCCAAATTTTGATACTATCTCTGGAAAAAAAGTTGCTGTAGTTGGCAGTGGTGCTAGTGCATTTCAGATAGTCCCCAGCATTGCAAAATCTTGCAAGGAGCTTACAATTTTTCAGCGCTCACCTCCATGGATGTTTCCGAATCCTCAATATCATGAGGAGGTTGATGACGAAAAAAAATGGTTATTAGAAAATTTACCATTTTATTCTCGGTGGTATAGATTTTTACTTTTTTATCCCGGATCAGATCAGTTGCT